>NZ_JBEZBN010000019.1:0-107752 GCF_040647115.1 Streptomyces sp. NPDC044571 | reverse complement strand
ATACGCGCCGACCTCCACCTCGGACTGCTCCAACTCGCCTGCAGCATCATCTGCTTGCGCCGACTCCGAACCTCATTCTGAAATGATCAGTAAGTGGAAGCCGGGGCCGATCTCCCGTACGAAGAACTCCCGCAGCACCTGACTGCACGGCTGGCCCTCCGGGATCACGGTGTCGCCGTCGACGGGGGCCGTGAGCCGGCGGCCGCCGCGCCGGGCGGGACGTACCGGCTCCGGCGCAGGGAGACCGTCGAGCGCGGCGGCCAGCCTCGCCGTCAGCGCGGCCTTGCCCCCTGCGGCGGGCAGCGCCATGTCGCGGGCGAGTCGGGTCAGTTCGGCCAGGGTCCAGTACCAGCGGAGCAGCTCCGCTCCCGTCAGGGCGGGAGTCAGGGGAGGCCGCGATTCCTCGTTATTCGTACTCACGTTCCCATTCTAGAAGAGTTCCCGGAAGAAAGGCGGGACCGGCGCCGCCCAGGGCAATCAACGGCGTCTGACGTGACGTCAATCGGGCTGAATTGTCGCTATTTCGTGTGTGGTTATGCTCAAGACCCAAGTGAACGAGGACTTTTATCGATCACTTATGGGCAGAGTGGGGCGGCCGATAAACACCCCCACACGACCGCAGGACCGGAGAACCCGATGGACAGCAACCTCGTCATCCAGCCCCCCACGGGTGGCCAGGCCTTCGACGCGAGCCAAGTGCCGCTCTACTACAGTCGGAAGACGGCGGACATCCTCCACAAGTACGGCCCCGGACCCAGAGTCCACTTCCATATGGGGCTCTTCGCCCCGGGGTCCGCTCCGAACACCACTGTCTCCCAGCGGGTGCTCAAGCGCCGCATCGTCGAATCCCAGGAAGCGATCGTCGAACACGCCGCGCGTACCTGGGGCGCGTACGCCAACCCGCCGGGCCGGCTCCTCGACATCGGCTGCGGAGTCGGCGGGGGTTCCCTCTATTGGGCGCAGGAGCACGGCGCGCAGGTCACCGGGATCACGATAGCGGCTGACCACATACCCGTGATCCAGGACTTCGCCCGCCAGGCAGGGGTGGCCGACCGGGTGACCCCGCTGCTCGCCGACGCGCACACCTTCACGACCAACCACCGGTTCGACGCCGCGTACGCCAACGAGAGCTCCGGCTACATGGACCGCGAGCGGCTCTTCCGGATGGCCGCCAGGGTTCTGAAGCCCGGCGGCTGGTTCGGCATACAGGAGCACTTCATCTGCCGTCCCGAGTGGACCGGGTTCATCGACGGCTACTACAAGACGCGCCTGGGCACCCTCACCGAGTACATCTCCGCTGCCAACGCCGCGGGCTTCCACCTGGAGCAGGACGAGGACGTCACCGACCGGGTCGCCGAGTTCTGGGTGCAGTCCATGGCGTGGAACACGGCGGAGCTGGACCGCGTCGAGAACACGGGCGCCCCGTCCGCCTGGTCGCTCGAACGGCTCCGGGAGTCGACCATCACCCACGGCAAGCTGTTCCGCATCTGGCGCGACCACGCCCTGGAGACCCGGCTGCTGCTCTTCCGCCTCGACGGGGGCAACTGACCGATGCCGCCCGCGTACGAGAAGAACACGCCCCCCTCCCGCATCGGCTGGGAACTGCCGCCGTTCTACTGGCCCTTCGAGAGGGGCCTCATCCACCCGAAGGCGGCGGAGCTGGAGGAGCGGTCGATCGCCTGGATCGACTCCTTCGGCCTCTACCCGGACGCCACCGAACGTGCCTGGGGACTGGCCACCCGCAGCGCCGACTTCACCAGCCGGATCATCCCCTACGGCGACGTGGAGCCGATGCTGCTCTTCGCCGAGTGGAACTACTGGGCCTTCGCCACCGACGACTGGCAGGACTCCGAATCCAGCGCCACGCGGACGGCCTCCGTCATCGACCAGGGCACCCGGCTCTTCCGCACCCTGGAGGCTCCCGGATCAGGCCTGCTGCCGCCGGGGCCGCACACGGCCGCGCTGGAGGACCTGGTGACCCGCACCCGGGCCATGCTCACCCCGGTACAGCTGCGCCGCTTCACCGAGGGCGTCCGGGACTGGGTGTACGGCGCCGCCGCGCAGGCCGCCCACGCCGACCAGGGCGTCATGCCGGGCCTCAACGACTTCGCGGCGATGCGGATCTCGGTCGGCGGGACCCGGTTCCTGCTGACCTGGTGCGATGCGGCGAACGGGATCGAGGTACCTGGCGAGGTGCTGTACTCCGCGCCCGTCCAGGCCCTGACCGACGCCGCCGGGTTCATCGTCGCCTGTGACAACGACCTGTTCTCGTACAACAAGGACGACCACCACGAGCCGCGGGAGCAGAACCTGCTCAACGTGCTGGCGCAGCACCACGGCATTACGCCCGCCGAGGCACTGCCGGCCGCGTACGCACTGCGGGACCGGACGGTGACACTGTTCGTCCGGCTGCGCGAGCAGCTGGCGCGCGACGCCGGCGAGCAGCTGGGGCGCTACCTCGTCTCCCTGGGACACTGGATCGGGGGCGACACCGAGTACCACAACCTCGCGCCGCGCTACGCCAGCCCGCGCAACCGCAACGCCCTGCCCGTCGAAGGGGCTTCGTACGACATCACCTGGAGCGACACGCCCAGCGACCCGAGCGTCGAACCACTGCCCGTCCCGGCTCTCGCCTGGTGGTGGCAGCAGCTCGACGACTCGGCCCGCTGAGTCAGCGGCCGCGCAGGCGCGACCACCAGGAGGCCCGGCCCGCCGGCCGCTCCGCCCGGACCGGGGCGGCCGGCGTCGCGGCCGCAGCCGGCTCGGGCGGCAGGGCGGCCGCCGGGCGAGCACGGGGTACCCGGGTGGCCCCGGTGACCGTGCTGCCCCCCGGGGTGAACGCGACCGGGAGCGCCACCAGGTGGCGCGACATCAGGGAGGACGTCCACTGCAGCTCGTCCTCGGGGACCGCCAGCTCCAGATCGGGCAGCCGGGCCAGCAGGGTGTCGATGCCGGTGTCCGCGATGGCCCTGCCGATGTCCTGGCCGGGGCATTCGTGGGGGCCGCTGCTGAAGGCCAGGTGGGAACGGTTGCCGTGGACGGGCAGAGAGGGGTCGGGCCGGATCTCGGGGTCGAGGTTGCCGGCCCCGAGACCCAGCAGCAGCATGTCGCCGGCCTTGATCGGCGTACCGCCCAGCTCCGTGTCGCCGGTGGCCCAGCGCCCGAGCACCGTCATGAACGGCGGTTCGTCCCACAGGACCTGCTCCAGCGCGTCCGGCAGCGTCATGTGGCCGCCGGAGAGGTTCGCGCGGAAGCGGCGGTCGGTGAGCACCACGCGCAGGGTGTTCGCGATCAGGTTGGCGGTCGTCTCGAAGGCCGCGATCAGCACCAGTCGCAGGTGCTCCAGGATCTCGTCGTCGTCGAGTCCGGTGGGGTGCTCCAGCAGCCACGTGGTGAAGTCCCGGCCGGGCGTCTCCCGCTTGCGCGCCACGAGCTCGCGGAGGCTGTCCGAGACGTACTCGAAGCTGACGAGGGCCGTCTCGGTGCCGCGGAGCATGTCGCGGGCCGCCTCGACGAGACGCGGTCCGTAGGACTCCGGCGCCCCGACGAGCTGGGTCATCACCAGCATCGGCAGCGGCTCGGCGAAGTCGGTGACCAGGTCGGCCTTCCCGGTCTGGGCGAAGGCATCGATCAGCTGGTCGGCGAAGCGCCTGACGTAGCGCCGTACACCGCGCCGGTCGAAGCGCTCCAGCGACTCGGTGATCGCCCCGCGCAGCCGCTCGTGCTCGACCCCGTCGACCAGGTGGCACACCGGCTGCCATGCGGTCATCGGGGTCAGGGGGTGGTCCGCGGGAACCTTCCCTTCCTGCATGTCCCGCCAGTGGCGCGGGTCGCGGGCGAACCGGGAAGGCGTGCGCGCCACGTCCAGGTTCTCGCGGTGACCGAGCACCAGCCAGGCCGGGAGGTCGCCCTGGACCAGGACGGGGGCCACCGCGCCGTGTTCTGCGCGCAGCTTCTCGTACAGGCCCATCGGGTCGGCCTCGGCCTCGGGGCCGTAGAGCCGGTGCGCGGGGCACCCCGGCGGCGGGGCGGACGGGGACGGGGTGCTCACAAGGCCTCCGGAGTCGCGGCGAGGGAGTGCAGGTAGCGCATCAGCGTCATCAGGACGTCACGGCTGGAGTCGCGGCGCCGGGCGTCGCACAGGACGAGCGGTACGGAGGGCGGCAGGTCGAGGGCGGCCCGCAGCTCCTCCAGGGGGTACTGGGGGGCGTCGGGGAAGGAGTTGACGGCGACGACGAACGGCACGCCGCGCTCCTCCAGCCGGCCGATCACGTCGAAGCTGACCTCCAGCCGACGGGTGTCCACCAGGACCACCGCGCCGAGCGCGCCTTCGAACAGGCCGCGCCACAGGAACCAGAAGCGCTCCTGGCCGGGGGTGCCGAAGAGGTACAGCACCAGCTCGTCGTTGATGCTGATGCGGCCGAAGTCCATGGCCACGGTGGTGGAGGTCTTGCGTTCCACGCCCGCCGTGTCGTCGACGCCGACCCCGGCCTGGGTCATCGTCTCCTCGGTGGTCAGGGGGCGGATCTCGCTGACCGAGCCGACCAGGGTCGTCTTGCCGACGCCGAAGCCGCCCACGATCACCACCTTGACCGCGGCGGCGGCCGTGGCCGGCAGGGCGTCCTCGCGCCGAGGCCCCGCGCGCAGTTCAGAGCTTTCGAAGTCCATCGATGACTGCCTCAATCAGTGCCAGGTCCGGGAGTTGTGCGGGGGCGACGGGTGGGCGGGAGAGCACGTGGCCCGCGGTGAGGAGGTCGCCGAGGAGTACGGTGACCACGCTGACCGGCAGGCCGAGGTACGCGGAGATCTCGGCCACCGAGAGCGGTGACCGGCACAGCCTCATGATCGCCGCGTGCTCCGGCTGCATCCCGGGCCTGGGCCCCGACTTGGCGATGATCAGCGTGACCAGGTCGAGGGTGGCGGGCAGTAACGGTCCGCTGCGCCCGCCGGTGATCACGTAGAGCCGCTCGGGAGTGCCGTCTTCCCAGTCCCGGCCCGGGTCGCTCACGCGGTCTGCCCCTCGCGCCGAGGCGGACTGCTGAGGTGCTCTCCGATCCGGGCGACGAGGTCGCGCATGCGCTGGCCCATCAGGCCGGCATCGACGCCTTCGTCGGCCAGGACGGCGAGGTAGGCACCGGCACCGGCCGCCATCAGGTAGAAGAAGCCGCCGTCCATCTCGATCACGACGAGCCGCATCCGGCCGCTGCTGCCGGGAAGTTCGGAGGCGACGGCGCCCGCGAGGCTCTGCAGTCCGGCGCAGGCCGCGGCGAGCCGGTCGGCGGTGTCGGTCTCCGCCCCGTACTGCGCCATGCGCAGGCCGTCGGCGGACAGGACGATGACGTGGCGGGTCTGCGGGACGCTCTCGGCCAGGTCCTTGAGCATCCAGTCCATGTTGGTCTGCTGCTGGCTCATGGCTGTTCCCCCTTGCTCGCCGAGGCCGGCGAGGCGTCTGTGTTCTGGCTTGCTGCGCCGCTTCTGCTCGCGACGGTCTTGCTGCTGTCCGAGGACAGGCCGTCCTGGAAGGCGGCCAGCCACATCCCGGGCTGTACCTCCGGCCGGGGTTCGGATGCGGCGGCCCGGTCCGCGGCCGCGGCGGTCGCCGCGGCGGCGGCCGTGATCCGGTCGGGTGCGCCGAGGTTCCCGGGCACCTGTGGGGCGACGGCGCGGGTCTTGCGGCGTCGCTGGGGCAGCCCGTTGGGGGTCCGCTCGGTCACGGCGGGTACCTCGTCGGGTGCTGCGTCGGATGCTGCGTCGGATGCTGCCGGGGTGTACGAGGGGCCGGTGACGGGGCGCGGCTGCTGCGGCCGGGCGGCCGGTTCTCTGCGGGTTGGGGCGGCGGCCGGCGGCAGGGCGGCCCGGGGGCCCGAGGAGGTGCCGATGCCGTGGGCGACGCCGGTGGCGGAGGAGGCGGTGGTGATCAGCCCCTGCGGGATGACCAGGACCGCGCGGACGCCGCCGTACGCCGAGGAGCGCAGCGAGACCTGGAAGTCGTACGCCTGGGAGAGCCGGCCGACCACGGCGAGGCCGAGGCGCGGCGTCTCGCCGAGGTCGGCGAGGTCGATGCCCTGCTGGGCCTGCCGGAGCATGCGCTCGGCCCGCTTGCGGGCCTCCTCGCTCATGCTGACGCCGCCGTCCTCGATCTCGACGGCGATGCCCGAGTTCACGTCGACGGCGGTCAGGTGGACCTTGGTCTGCGGCGGGGAGTAGCGGGTGGCGTTGTCGAGCAGCTCGGCCAGCGCGTGGATCAGCGGCTCGACGGCCGGACCGACGACGGCGACCTGGGAGACGGAGTGCAGCTCGACGCGCTGGTAGTCGATGATCCGCGACATGGCGCCGCGTAGCACGCTGTAGAGCGGTACGGCCTTGCTCCACTGGCGGCCGGGGCGGGCGCCGCCGAGTACGGCGATGGAGTCCGCGAGGCGGCCGATCAGGGCCGTGCCGTGGTCGAGCCGCAGCAGATCGCCGAAGACCTCGGGGGCATGGCCGTGCCGGTCCTCCATGTCCCGCAGTTCCTGGGCCTGTTGGTGCACGATGGCCTGGACGCGGCGGGCGATGTTCACGAAGGCGCGCTGCGCCGAGTCGCGCAGGTCCTCCTCGGCGACGACGGCGTCGAGCACCGAGCGCAGCACCGCCTGGTGGGCGCCCCTGAACTCGGCGGTCAGGCCCGCCCCGTGGGTGCCGGGCTCCTCCAGGGAGGCGAGCACCTCCTCGGGGAACTCGCCCTTGCGCAGCCGCTCCACGACGTCGGGCAGCAGCTCCTGGGCCAGGCGTACGGTCTCGGCCTGCTGCCGGGCCAGCGCCGCCTCGTGCGCGGCGACGGTGGCCCGCAGCGCGGCCACCGCCTTGCCGCGCCGGGCGGCCTCGCCGCAGGAAAGGGCAACCGCGACAAAGGCCACGGCACCGACCCACGCCACGGGCGTGCGCGCCGGCGCGGACACCATCACCACGGCAACGGCCGCGGCTACGGCGGTCAAGAGGGCGGGAAGCGCCCAAACGACGGGTGAGGTGGGCCCTGGACTTCCGGGCGACGATCCCACGCGAACCATCAGAACCCTCAAACGATCGAAAGCGAATGATCATATGACAACGGCCCGGAATCTTAGCGTCTCCGTGCACGACTCTTGACAGCAGGTCATGAACTGGACGACATACGCCTGTTGCTGCGCGGCGACGTGGCTGAAACTCGTTTGCTCCTCACGCTGCCGCCCGCCTCCGCACGTTCCTCCGCATACGCAGACGGCAGGCCGCAGACCCCCGGAGCCACCCTCGGAACGGATCCGCCCTACCCGGTCATTGAATCGGCCGGATCCCGCCCCCACGTGCCAGGGCCGGGCACACGCGCAGCGGCCGATGGCGTCATCCGCGGGCGGGCTCGCCAGGCCGACTCCGTCTTCGGCGAGCGCATGCACGAGGGCTCCATGCACGCTCCTCAGCACGGCGGAGGCAGTCGCAGGATCCGCACCGGCGGCAGCCTCGTCGGGCCACTCCGTACGCGCGCCGCCCGCTTGACTCGCCGCCGCGAGACCACCCGCTCCCGCCGCCGGTCCACGTCGCCCGCCGCGCCTGCATGATGGCCGGATGTGAGACAACCTCGTCATTGCGGACACAGGCCATTGAGGCCAATGATCAGTGCATGGCCACACCACGAAGAGTCGTGATCGTTGCGTTCCCCGGCGTCGAGCTGCTCGACGTCACCGGGCCCAGCGAAGTGTTCTCCGTGGCGTCACGGGTGCTCGCGGGGTCGGGGAAGCCCGGTTACCGGATCCAGATCGCGACGGCGGCCGGAGGGGAAGTGCCGACCTCCAGTGGTGTGCGGCTGGCTTCCGACCTGACCCTGCGGGACGTGGACGGACGGGTGGACACCCTGTTGGTGTCCGGAGCAATCACCCACACCGGAAACGAGGTCGAGGTGGTCATCGACCAAACGGTCACCGCCTGGCTGCGACACGGCGAATCCCTCGCCCGAAGGGTCGGCTCGATCTGCGCCGGCGCACACCTGCTGGCCGACGCCGGACTGCTGAAGGGGCGGCGGGCCACGACCCACTGGCTCACCGCCGCGCAGCTGGCCGCCGACCACCCGGATGTCGACGTCGATCCGGACCCCATCTTCATCCGGTCAGGGCGGGTGTGGACCTGCGCGGGGGTCACCTCGGGGATGGACATGGCTCTCGCGATGGTCGCGGAGGACCACGGCCAGGCCGTCGCGCTCGCGACCGCCCGCATGATGGTCATGTACGTCAAGCGCTCGGGCGGCCAGAGCCAGTTCAGTGTGCCCCTCTCGGTCCAGGCTCCCCCCGACGATCCTATGGAAGCGCTGTGCCGGTGGATGACCGAGCACCCGCGCGAAGAGCTGTCGACCGAAGCGCTCGCCGCCCGCCTGAATCTGAGCCCCCGCCACTTCTCACGACTGTTCGTCAGGCGTACGGGCCACACTCCCGCCTCCTACGCCGAGACCGCTCGGCTGGAAGCGGCCCGCCGGCTGCTGGAGGAAACCGACCTGAGTCTTCCGGAAATCGCCGCTGACAGTGGACTGGGCTCGGTGAAAACGCTGCACCGGTCCTTCCAACGCCGGCTGGGGACCACGCCCGCCGAGTACCGCCGACGCTTCCGCTAGCCCCCGGCCGCACCGGCCCCTCAACCCGACCAGGAGGCCACGCCCACCCCGGGCGCCCGGCCTGGCAGTCGCATGCCCCGGCAGCGACAACCAACCACCCCAGGAGCACCCGTGCCCGACACGAAAATCGTCCCGATCCCCGTCCTGGGCAGGCATGCGGTCAACGCGTACCTGCTGCTGGGCCGACGCCCCGTCATCGTCGACGCCGGAACACCCGGCAGCGCCCGCAGGATCCACGACCAAGTGGCCGCCCACGGAGTCGACCCGGCGGACATCGCGCTGATCGTCCTCACACACGGCCACATCGACCACTTCGGCTCCGCGGCCGAGCTGCACCGGCTGACCGGAGCACCCGTCGCCGGGCACGTCGCCGACCTCGAACCCTACCGAACCGGCCGCGTCCGTCTGCCGTACCTGCCCACCGGCCCCATGGGCCGCCTCATGAACCGCAACAAGAGCCTGCACGTCCGAGCCGAGCCGATCGAACCCGGCATCCTGCTCCGCGGGGAAACCGACCTCGGCGACTTCGGGATCACCGCCCGCGTCATGCCCACCCCCGGACACACCGCCGGCTCGATATCCGTCATCACGGACACAGGAGACCTGGTCGCCGGCGACCTCGTCGCCAACTCGTTCATGGGACTCATCCCCGGAAGGCCGGCCAACCCGCCCTTCCACGACGACGCACTCGGCAACCTCGCCAGCCTCCGCGAGATGCTCGCGCTCAACCCCACCCGCCTGCACGTCGGCCACGGAATCCCACTCGACCCGGACCGGGTACGCCGCTGGGCCGACCGGGAGGAACGCCGCCTCGCCCGCCTCGCCACACGCCGACGGCTGACCACCCGCACGGACGTGGACCAGGCCAGGACCCTCCCGACGTGACCACGGGCGCACCGCGCGCCCACCACAGCTCCGGACGCACGAAAGGCCGCCCTCTCATGTGAGAGAACGGCCTCCGACCTGCATGAAGCATGGTCGGGACGACAGGATTTGAACCTGCGACCCCTTGACCCCCAGTCAAGTGCGCTACCAAGCTGCGCCACGTCCCGTTGTGCTTCCGGCCGGCTTTTCCCTGAGGATCTTCCTGCCCGGCGGCACATGCAGAACATTACCCCACACCGGAGGGTGTGCATGCACCACCGGCCGCCCGGGGGAGGATGGCCGGGTGAACGCACGGGATAGGGACAGTGAGGGGCGGGCGCGGAGCGCGCGGCCGCGGGACGGGCTGGGGCGGCCGCTGCCTTACGGGGAGCCCGGCGTGGAGCGGCAGCCCGAAGGGGTGGTGCGGACGCCCGCGGAGACGGTGGCGGAGGCGCAGCGGCTGCTGGACGCGGGGATGCCGTTCCATGCGCACGAGGTGTTCGAGGACGCCTGGAAGTCCGGGCCGCAGGCCGCGGCCCCGCTGTGGCGCGGGCTCGCGCAGCTGGCCGTCGGGCTGACGCACGCCGCCCGCGGCAACGCGGTGGGCGGGGCGCGGCTGCTGCGCCGCGGCGCCGAAGCCCTGGCCGGGCGGGCCGTGGTGGAGGCCGGCGGGCCCACCGGAGCCCGCGGGGGCGAGGAGCCCACCGGGGCCGGCGCGCCCGCGCAGGTCCCGTACGGGATCGACGTGCCCGGTCTGGTGCGGTGGGCCCGGGAGCTGGCCGGGCGGGTGGAGCGCGGCCAGGGCGTCGACGCCGCGGCCGAGGCACCCCGGCTCCGGGCCGCCCGGGACGGCGGCGGCCCTGCCTGAGGCGCCGGGTCAGGCCGGCTGCAGGAGGTCCCAGCGGTTGCCGTAGAGGTCCTCGAAGACCGCCACCGAACCGTACGGCTCGTGGCGCGGCTCCTCCAGGAAGCGGACGCCCTCGGCGGTCATGCGGGCGTGGTCCCCGGCGAAGTCGCCGGTGTGGAGGAAGAAGCCGACGCGGCCGCCCGTCTGGTCGCCGACCCTGGCCCGTTGGGCCTCGTCCTTGGCGCGGGCGAGCAGGAGGGCCGCCTCGCGGGCCCCGCGCGGCCGGACCACCACCCAGCGCGAGCCGTCCGGGCGGGGGGTGTCCTCGACGAGGTCGAAGCCGAGGGCGCGGGTGTAGAAGTCGATGGCCTCGTCGTAGTCGTGGACGACGAGGGTGGTCAGAGCGATGTGTGCGGACATGGCCCCTATTGTGCGGACCCGGCCAGCAGCACGACCTCCAGGGTGCGCGGGCCGTGCACGCCCTCCACCCGGTCGAGTTCGATGTCGCTGGTCGCCGAAGGGCCGGAGATCCAGGTCAGCGGACGGCGCGGGTCCAGCAGGGGCAGCGCCTGCGGGATCGCGTCGACCACCTGGCCGGGGACGCGGACCACGCAGATGTGGTGGTCCGGGATCAGGCTGATGCGGCGCCTTCCCTGCCCCGGTCCGCCGTCGAGGACGAGGGTGCCGGTCTCCGCGACGGCCAGGGCGCAGCCGGTCACCACGCTGTCCACGGCGTCCAGTTCGTACGGGGTCGAGGCGGCCCGGTCCGCGACCCGGGTCTGGTCCGCCGCCGCGAGCCAGGACGGGGGCAGCCCGGCCGGTACCAGGACGCTCTGCGCGCCCCGCTCGGCCAGCAGCCGCGCCAGGAGCGCCGCGAGGCCGTCCTCGTCCGTCCGGTGGACCTTCGCCCGGTACTCCGCCAGGTTCACGGCGAGCAGGTCCACCCGCTCGGCAGGAGTGCGCTCGGCGTGGACCCGGAGGTAGTCACGGGGGACGGCGGCCCCGGGGTCCCGGTCGCCCGCCGTGGCCCGCCGGATCCGGCCGAGGATGCGGTCCCTGCTGCTCATGCCCGTCCTCCCCGCTCCCGTGCCCACCAGTCCCGGAAGGGCTCCTGCGGGAGCTCCGGCAGCTCGCGGCTGTCCGTCCAGGCCTGCCCCGGCCCCGGCAGCCGTCCGGGGCGCAGCCGCCGGGCGCGGGCCAGCAGCCGCTCCCCCGCGCGCAGCGCGCCGGGCCGGTCCAGCAGCAGTCGGGCCGCGCGCATGGCCGCCCGCTCCGCGGTGTGCCCCCGCGCCGGGCGGATCCGTACGCGGACGCCCTCGCGGGTGACCCGGCCGCCCTGCGCCACCCGCTCGCGCAGGTGCAGGAGCACCTCGGGGATGTCGATGGCGACCGGGCAGACCTCGTAGCAGGCTCCGCACAGGGTGGACGCGTAGGGCAGCGAGGCGCCGATCGCGCTGCCGGTGCCCCGCAGTTGGGGGCTCAGGATCGCGCCGATGGGGCCGGGGTAGACGGAGCCGTAGGCGTGGCCGCCGGCGCGTTCGTAGACCGGGCACACGTTGAGGCAGGCGGAGCAGCGGATGCAGCGCAGTGCCTGCCGGCCGACCTCGTCGGCGAGGGTGTCGGTGCGCCCGTTGTCGAGGAGGACGAGGTGGAAGGCGGAGGGGCCGTCGCCGTGCGTCGTGCCGGTCCACATCGTGGTGTACGGGTTCATCCGCTCGGCGGTGGAGGAGCGCGGCAGTGTCTGCAGGAAGATCTCCAGGTCGCGGAAGGTCGGCACCACCTTCTCGATGCCCACCACGGAGATCAGGGTCTCGGGCAGCGTCAGGCACATCCTTCCGTTGCCCTCCGACTCGAAGACGACCATCGTGCCGGTCTCCGCGACCATGAAGTTGGCTCCGGAGACGGCGACTTTGGCGCGCAGGAACTTCTCGCGCAGGTGCAGGCGGGCCGCTTCGGCGAGTTCGTGCGGCTCCTCCCCCAGTCCCTCCGGTGCGGGCCGGCCCCAGCCGGCCATCTCCTCGGCGAAGATGTCCCGGATCTCGCCGCGGTTGCGGTGGATGGCCGGGACCAGGATGTGCGAGGGCCGGTCGTGGCCGAGCTGGACGATGAGTTCGGCGAGGTCCGTCTCGTACGC
Organism: Streptomyces sp. NPDC044571; assembly: GCF_040647115.1. Classification (NCBI taxonomy): domain Bacteria; kingdom Bacillati; phylum Actinomycetota; class Actinomycetes; order Kitasatosporales; family Streptomycetaceae; genus Streptomyces; species Streptomyces sp. NPDC044571. The sequence continues at coordinate 95,293 of NZ_JBEZBN010000019.1, read as the reverse complement.
GGCGATCCCGGCGGCCTCCAGCGCCTCGTTGAGGCCGATCTCCTGGGTGGCCATGGACTTGACCTTGACGACCTCCCGCTCGCCCGTGGCCAGGACCAGGTCCGTGACGATCCGGTTGGCCTCGGCCGCGTCGGCCGCCCAGTGGACGGTGCCGCCGGCGGCGGTGACCGCCTCCTCCAACTGGGTGAGGTGGCGGTCGAGATGGCGCAGCGTGTGGTCCTTGACGGCCTTGCCGGCCGTCCGCAGTCGGTCCCAGTCCGCCAGCTCGGCTACGGCACGGGCGCGTTTGTCGCGGATGGTGTGGGTGGCGTGCCGCAGGTTGGCGCGGAGCACCCGGTCCTGTACGGCCTCCCGCGCGGCCGCCGGAAAGGCCGGAAAGGCGGGGACGGCGGGGTCGGCCGGGTCGGCGGACGCGGCGGGGTCGGCCGGAAAAGCCGGCATGCCGAGGAAGGTGCCCGTCATGTCAGCGGTTCCTCCTGCGTCGAGGCCAGGATCTCGGCGAGGTGGAGGACCCGAAGCGGGATGCCCTGGCGGCGCAGGACGCCGTCGAGGTGGGCGAGGCAGGAGTTGTCGGCCCCGCACAGCACCTGCGCCCCCGTCGACGCCGCATGGCCGGTCTTGTCGGTGCCCATGGCCGCCGAGACGTCGGGGTTCTTCACGGCGAAGGTGCCGCCGAAGCCGCAGCACTCCTCCGCGCCGGGCAGTTCCAGCAGTTCGAGCCCCTTGACGGCGGCGAGCAACCGCCGGGGCCGGTCGCCGAGACCGAGCGTCCGCAGGCCGTGGCACGAGGGGTGGTAGGTGACCGTGTGCGGGAAGTACGCGCCGACGTCGGTCACCCCGAGCACGTCCACCAGGAACTCGGTCAGCTCGTACACCCGCGGTACGAGGTCCTCGGCCAGCGCCGCCAGCTCCCCTCCGCGCCCCTCCCGCTCCGCCTCCCGGCCGATCCGCGGGTAGTGGGCCCGGATCATCGCGGCGCAGGAACCGGACGGGGTGACCACGTACGGGTAGCCCACGAAGGCTTCCGCCGTGCGCCGCAGCAGCGGTTCGCTCTCACGCCGGTAGCCGGTGTTGTACTGGGGCTGGCCGCAGCAGCTCTGGGCCGCGGGGAAGTCCACCTGGACGCCGAGCCGCTCCAGCAGCCGGACGACGGCGATGCCGGTCCGCGGGTACAGCGCGTCGTTGACGCAGGTGACGAACAGGGCGGCACGCATGACGGGCAGAATAGCCGGGTGAAGAAGTTCTCAGTGATCGGCATAGGCGCGGGCGACCCGGACCACCTGACCCTCCAGGCGGTCAAGGCGATCGGCGCGGCGGACGCATTCCTCATCCTGGAGAAGGGCGAGGAGAAAGCGGATCTGACCGGGCTGCGGCGCGCGATGCTCGACGCGCACGCCCGCCCTGGCCACCGGCTCGTGGAGGGCCGCGACCCGGACCGGGACCGCACCCCGGCGCAGTACGCCCCGACGGTGGACGGCTGGCGCAGCGCGCGGGCCGAGATCTTCGAGCGGTTCATCGCCGACGATCTGGCCGACGGCGAGACCGGCGCGTTCCTGGTGTGGGGCGACCCCTCGCTGTACGACTCCACCCTCGCCATCCTCGACGAGGTGCTGGAGCGCGGCCGGGTGGCGTTCGAGCACGAGGTGGTGCCGGGCATCAGCAGCATCTCCTCACTGCTGGCCCGGCACCGGACCAACCTGAACCGGGTCGGTCGGCCGGTCCAGATCACCACCGGGCGCCGGCTGGCCGAGGGCTGGCCGCAGGACGTGGACGACGTGGTGGTGATGCTGGACGCGCGGCACGCCTTCACCGCCCACCTCGACCAGGACCTCTACGTCTACTGGGGTGCCTACGTCGGCACGCCGGACGAGATCCTGGTCCAGGGCAAGCTGGCGGAGGTCGCGGGACGCATCGAGGAGCTCCGGACCGAGGCACGCGCCCGCAAGGGCTGGATCATGGACACCTACCTGCTGCGGCGCGGCTGAGCGGTCACCGCTTGAGATGGGTCGGCAGGGCGGCGGCGAGGCGTTCGTACTCCTCGGGGCGGTTGTAGATCTGCCCGCAGACGCGGATGCCGCCGCCGCCCGGCCACGGCCAGACCAGCACCCGGATGCCCTGCTCCGCCGCGATCCGCTCGCGCAGCGCCCGCGCGTCCTGCTGGGTCTCGGCGGTCCCCGGCGGCAGCCGCAGGGCGCGCATGGCGAGGCCCCCGGTGTACGGGAGCGGGGTGAGCCCCGGGATCTCGGCGAGCAGGGCCGCGCCGTGGGCGGCGAGGGCGCTGTTGTGGGCCCGTACCGCGGCGGCGCCGAGCCGGTGGAGGAGGTCCAGGCCCTCGGGGGCGGCGAGCCAGCCGGTGTAGTCGGCGGTGGCCCGGTTCTCGACGGACCGGGGGAAGCCGTGCTCGTCCTCCCAAGAGGGGACGAGGGCCCGGACCCGGGCGCGGTGGGCGGGGGCGACGGCGAGGACGGCGCTGCCCGCGGGCGCGTAGCCCCACTTGTGCAGGTTCCCGAACCAGAAGTCGGCGCCGACGGCAAGCGGGTCGGGCAGCATGCCGGGGGCGTGCGCGCCGTCGACGACGGTGGTGACCCCGCGGGCGGCGAGCTCGGCGAGCAGCCGCGGGGAGGCGATGATCCGGGCGGTGGGCGAGCTGACGTGGTCGAGCAGCGCCACCTTCGTACGGGGTGTCAGGGCGGCCAGCACCTTCTCCCGTACGGCGTCCTCATCGGGCAGCAGGGGGTCCAGGGCCACGGTGGTGACCGGCGCGCGGCGGGCGGCCGCGGCGACGACGGTGCCGTAGCCGTGGTCGGTGACCAGGATCTCGTCGCCCGCGGCGAGCCCGACGGCGTCCAGGGCGAGGTTCGCGCCCTCGGTGGCGTTGGCGATGAAGGCGATCCCGTCGGGCTCGGCGCCCAGGTGGGCGGCGACCCGGCCGCGCGCGGCGGCGATCCGGTCGGCGGCGCCGGTGAAGAAGGCGTCCGGGTCGGCGTGCAGTTCCGCCTGGAGCACGGCCTGCGCCTCCTGCACGGGCAGCGGTACGGCGCCGAAGGACCCGTGGTTGAGGTGGGCGATCTCCGGATCCAGCCGGAACAGCCCCGGTCCCCCCGGGAACACGGCGGGGGCGGCCGGGTGCAGCGGTGCGGCGGGGGCGGCGTTCGGGTCGGTCACGGGTCCTCCGAGGGGTGGTGTGCGGTTACCCGGATGGTGCGGGCCGGCCCGGACGGCCGGGAAGGGCCAATCCCGCCGAGGTGGCCGGTACCGCGGCCCCGGCTCCTAGGGTGCGTCCCGGCCGCTGGTCACGGCGTAGTACTGGAGGTCCTGGACCTCCACCGTCCGGTCCGCGGGGTACGGCAGTTCCGCCTCCGCGCCCGCCCTGCCGTCGCGGACCACCGCCGCCGAACTCGTGCCCGGCCGCAGCGGCAGGAGTTCGGAGTGCAGCCCGGCCGGTGCCTCGTGGGTGTCCTCGGCCGGGCCCGCCTTCGTCCGGATGCTCGCCGGCGCCGTCAGGAAACTGAGGACCTCCACCGTGTCGCGGGGCGCGGCGCTGCCCTTGCGCAGGGACATCACCAGCGACTGGGTTCCGGTGGGGTCGGCGGCGACGAACTGGGTGCGGGCGGTGAGGTACAGCGTGTCGCGGACGATCTCGGGCCAGCTGCCCGTCTTGAACCGGGTCAGGTAGTAGGAGGACAGGTCCAGGTAGGTGGAGCCGTTGTGCAGGGAGGGGGCGAACTGGCTGCCCTCGGAGTAGTCGTTCCAGGTGGTGAGCTGGACCCAGTCGGCGCCGTCCTCGATGGCGTGCGTCCATGTCGAGCGCAGGGTGGCGGTGTTGCCGGCCTCGTCGTAGATGCCCTGGTTGGGGCGGGCGTCCTGGACGGAGACCGGCTGCATCCAGATCTTGCCCATGCCGTGGGCGCGCCGCACGTCCGCGGTGGCACCCTCCTGGCCGGCGTAGCTGCGGGAGCCCCATTCGGAGAATCCGTGGCTGATCGGGGCGAACGCCGCGTGGTGGGCGGCGAAGTCGAGGAACAGCGGGACGAAGGCGGTGCGGATGCCGTGCCGGGACCTCAGGAGGTCGAGGACCTGCGACCACCACGCAGCGCTCTCGGCCTCCGCCTTGAAGGGGGACACGACGAGCCGGCCGTCGGCGAGCCGGTGCGCGGCGGGGGACTTCCCGAGGGCCGCGAGGGCGTCGGCGAGGACGCCCGGGTCGTCGGCCTTCAGGGAGGTCATGTCCGGCATCAGCATGATCTTGAACCCCGGGTCGACCGTGTGGGCGGCCTCCATCAGGAGTGTGGCCCGCTGCCAGTTCTGACCGGAAAAGGAGAGCAGGTCGAGGGTGAACCCGTCGAGCCCGGCGGCGCGGGCCGTGCGCACTTCCTGCCGGAGGTTGGCCAGTTCCCAGTTGCCTTCTCGGGGAGGGACGGGCAGCGGCCGGTCGCGCAGCAGGCCGCCGTAGCGTTCGTGCTTCCCGTTCTCGCCGGCCGGGTTCAGGTAGTTGCGCGTGTAGTAGTCGCTGTCGGCGCTCGCGTTGTCCAGCGAGAGCGGGTACGGGGTGAAGTAGTGGGCGAACACCAGCTTCCTGCCCGCGGCCCCGGTGTGCAGGGCGGCCGGCGGGGGCATGTCGAAGGGCAGCGCGCCGGGGGGCCGTCGGCCGGCGGCGTCCGCCGGCCCGGGGGCTTCGCCCTTGTCCTGCCCGGTGCCGTCGGGGCTGTTGCCGGGAAGCGGAGTGGGCGCGGTGGAGCCGTCGGCGGTCGTGGCGGGCCACGGTTCGCCGGTGCCGGGCGCCGAAGCGTCCTGCCGGGAGCCCGGTGCGAAGGGGTCCCAGGCGACGCCGGTGGCGGCGCAGACACCGACGAGCAGGAACGCGGAGACCAGCAGGGTCAGCAGCGGCCGGCCCCGGAACCCGCGGCGCCGCCGGTGCGAGGAGGGCCGCCGCGGGCCCCCGGCCCGCAGTGCGGCCCGTCGGTCCGCTCGCCGATCCCCTGTCATCCTGTCCCTCCCCGGAATATGCCCCGAGTGCGGGGCTGCACAGCAGTAGAGCCGATGACCGGCCGGCGGACAACCGTTCTTCCCCGGAAGGGCCGTGGCGCGTACCGCGGGCGGCCCAGGAGAACTACGCAGGCCGCTCGTTCCGGAATCCGCCAATCCCCTGGCCGTACGCCGTAACTGGCGCATAATCGTCGCCACGCGGCGCGAACGAACCCTTGGCCGCGCATGGGACACGGATGCAATGGGGGGCATCGTGCCGATGAGGGATCCGGGCCGGACCGGCACGCTGCCGACGACGTCCGCCGAGCTGTCCAGGCTGCTCACGGCCGTCCGGCGCGGACGGGTGCTGACGATCACCGGCCGGTTCCGGGAGCCGCGGAGCCTGCTGGTACGGGACATCGCCCGGCGCCTGTCGTCCAACTTCTGTGACGGCGCGGCGGTGGTCACGCTGGACCGCCCGTTCGGCGTCTACGAGCTGACGGCCGAACTGGGCACGGCGGCCGGGATGCCGGTGCAGCCGTGCCGCAGGCCCAACCCGGTGTCCTGGCTCGCCGAGCGGGACATGCTGCTGGTCCTGGACGGCAGCGACCACCTCAGCGCCGACACGCTGTCCTGGGTCCGCGGCCTGCTCGCCGTGGCCCCGGGACTGCGCATCCTTGCCGCCGGCCGGTGCCCGCTATCGGTCGACGGTGAGCACGTCCACCGGCTCTGACCGACCGCCGCCGACCGCCCCGGCGGCATACGGTTCCGCCCCGGTCGGCAGGGCCGACCGGGGCGGAACCTCGCAACGCAGCGACCTCAGGCGAGGGACGCGATCGCCTGGTTGAGCGTCGCGGACGGGCGCATGACCGCCGCGGCCTTGGCCGGGTCGGGCTGGTAGTAGCCGCCGATGTCGGCCGGGGAGCCCTGTACCGCGTTCAGCTCGCCGACGATGGTCTCCTCCTGCTCGCTCAGCGTCTTGGCCAGCGGCTCGAAGGCCGACGCCAGCGCGGCGTCGTCGTTCTGCTGAGCCAGCTCCTGCGCCCAGTACAGGGCGAGGTAGAAGTGGCTGCCGCGGTTGTCGATACCGCCGAGGCGACGGGTCGGCGACTTGTCCTCGTTGAGGAAGGTGCCGGTCGCGCGGTCGAGGGTGTCGGCCAGGACCTGGGCGCGGGCGTTGCCCGTGGTGGTCGCCAGGTGCTCGAAGCTGGCGGCCAGTGCGAAGAACTCGCCCAGGCTGTCCCAGCGCAGGTAGTTCTCCTTGACGAGCTGCTGGACGTGCTTCGGGGCGGAGCCGCCGGCGCCGGTCTCGAAGAGGCCGCCGCCCGCCATCAGCGGGACGACCGACAGCATCTTGGCGCTGGTGCCCAGCTCCAGGATGGGGAAGAGGTCGGTCAGGTAGTCGCGGAGCACGTTGCCGGTCACCGAGATGGTGTCCTCGCCGCGGCGGATCCGCTCCAGGGAGTAGGCCGTGGCCTCGACCGGGGAGAGGATCTTGATGGTGAGGCCCTCGGTGTCGTGCTGGGCGAGGTACGTCTTCACCTTGGCGATCAGCTGCGCGTCGTGCGCGCGGTCCTCGTCGAGCCAGAAGACGGCCGGGCTGCCGGTCACGCGGGCGCGGGTGACGGCGAGCTTGACCCAGTCCTGGATCGGCAGGTCCTTGGTCTGGCAGGCGCGGAAGATGTCGCCGGCGGCGACCTCCTGCTCCAGGACCACGTTGCCCGCGGCGTCGACGAGGCGGACGGTGCCCGCGGCGGCGATCTCGAAGGTCTTGTCGTGGCTGCCGTACTCCTCGGCCTTCTGCGCCATGAGGCCGACGTTCGGCACGGAGCCCATCGTGGACGGGTCGAAGGCGCCGTGGGCGCGGCAGTCCTCGATGACGGCCTGGTAGACGCCCGCGTAGCTGCTGTCGGGCAGGACGGCGAGGGTGTCGGCCTCCTGGCCGTCCGGGCCCCACATGTGGCCGGAGGTGCGGATCATCGCCGGCATGGAGGCGTCGACGATGACGTCGCTCGGGACGTGCAGGTTGGTGATGCCCTTGTCCGAGTCGACCATGGCGAGGGCCGGGCCCTCGGCGATCTCGGCGTCGATGGAGGCCTTGATCGCGTCACCGTCGGCGAGGGCGCCCAGGCCGTTCAGGATGGTGCCGAGGCCGTCGTTCGGGGACAGGCCGGCGGCGGCCAGGGTCTCGCCGTAGCGGGCGAAGGTCTTCGGGAGGAAGGCCCGGACCACGTGGCCGAAGACGATCGGGTCGGAGACCTTCATCATCGTGGCCTTGAGGTGCACGGAGAACAGGACGCCCTCGGCCTTGGCGCGCTCGATCTGGTCGTTCAGGAAGGTGCGCAGCGCGTCGACGTGCATGACGGACGCGTCCACGACCTCGCCGGCGAGGACCGGTACGGACTCGCGCAGGACCGTGGTGGCGCCGTCGGCGGCGACGTGCTCGATGCGCAGCGTGCCGGCCTCGGCGATCACGGTGGACTTCTCGGTGGAGCGGAAGTCGTCGGCGCCCATGGTGGCGACGTTCGTCTTCGACTCGGGGGTCCAGGCGCCCATGCGGTGCGGGTGGGCCTTGGCGTAGTTCTTGACCGAGGCGGGGGCGCGGCGGTCGGAGTTGCCCTCGCGCAGGACCGGGTTGACGGCGCTGCCCTTGACCTTGTCGTAGCGCGCGCGGATCTCGCGCTCCTCGTCGGTCTTCGGGTCGTCCGGGTAGTCCGGGAGGGCGTAGCCCTGGCCCTGGAGCTCGGCGACCGCGGCCTTCAGCTGCGGGATCGAGGCCGAGATGTTGGGCAGCTTGATGATGTTGGCTTCCGGCGTCTTCGCCAGTTCGCCGAGCTCGGCCAGGGCATCGGCGATCCGCTGGCCCTCCTGGAGGTGCTCGGGGAAGCTCGCGATGATCCGACCGGCCAGGGAGATGTCACGGGTCTCGACATTCACACCGGCCGTCGACGCGTACGCCTGGACCACAGGCAGGAAGGAATACGTCGCGAGGGCGGGGGCCTCGTCAGTGTGCGTGTAGATGATGGTCGAGTCAGTCACCGGTTGCTCCGCTCCACAGTCTGCGTCTCTCGTCTGCAACATTGCTCGACATCAAGATATCTCGTGATCGGGCCGGTCCGGACAGCCCCTGCCGCAAGCCGGACGAGACGCATGTCACCCGGCCCGCGGGACTCCGTGCGCGCCCCGGAACGGCGAGAGCGCCGCCCCGGGCGGTTTCCCGCCGGGGACGGCGCTCTGGCGCTCAGGCGTACGGGCCGGTTCAGGCCTGGACGGCCTTCGGGTTCGGGCCGTACTGGTTCGGCTGCGGCTGACCCTCGGAGGCCATCAGGACGAGCAGCCAGATGCCACCGATCAGCGGCACGAGGCTGATGAGCAGCCACCAGCCGGACTTGCCGGTGTCGTGGAGGCGGCGGATGGCGACACCCAGGCCCGGGAGCAGGACGGCGAGCGCGTAGATCAGGTACAGCAGCGGGTAGGTGCCGATCGCGTTGTCGATGACGGCGACGATGATCAGCGCGATCACGTTGAAGAGGGTGAACATCCAGTACTCCTGCCGGCGGGCGCGGCCGGAAAACACGGTGTACTTCTTCAGGACGTCGGTGTAGTGGTGCATGTGTCCCCCCTGAGGACGGTTCGTCGGCCCGTCCTGCTGGAGCAAGCCGGGGCAGAACTTATGCCCCGCTTACGTCGCGGTCAAGCCACTTCTCAAGGCACCAAAAGCACCGCTTTGCTCGGACTCTGCGGGCAAAAACACCGGGAACGGGCGCTCGTTGGCACCCATGGAGCCTGCGGGGTCACACCGGGTGACGATCCGGGGCGAGTTGGCCTGCACATCGTTACGGCACCGCGATCTCGCAGCGGCCCGGGCGGGGAGGGGAAGCCGCCCGGGCCGTCCCGGCGAGCGGTCAGCCGATGTGGAAGGAGTCGCCGTAGACCTTCCAGTCGAGCGGGGTGTTGAGGGCCAGGTTGCCCTTCTTCAGGAAGACCCGCTGGGCGGTGTCGACCCGGCTGGTGTCGCTGTGCGCCTCCTCCTGCTTCATCGCCCAGACGCGGGCGTCCAGGAAGGCGTTCAGCCAGGTGGTCTCGTTGCCGCCCTGGGACGGCGGCTTGGCCTTGGACAGCGCGCGCTTGCGGATGTTGCGGAAGCTGGTGGAGTCGCCGCCGTCGCCGTGCATGACGATGGCGTCGTAGTAGATGAACTGGCCCAGCACGCCGACCCCGTCCGACTTGCCCTGCTTCACGGCGGGGTTGAAGTAGACCCGGTCCCGCTCGTGGTCCTGGGCCTTCCTGAACTCCGCGTCCTGGGCGGCCTTGGCCCAGTCCTTGGTGAAGTTCGGGTCCAGGCCGGCGTGCGAGTCGGTGCCGTCGACCTCGCGCAGGGCCGGCAGGTACTTGGCCAGGACGTTCCCCGGCTTGACCTGGGTGTAGTACTCGACGAGGTCGAGCATGTCGCCGGTGCCCGAGCAGAAGCCGATGATCCCGGCGGTGTAGCCGCGGCCGTCGTCTATGTCCTCGATGTACTTGTACTGGGCCTTCCAGTCCAGCGAGGAGTTCTCGGCGCTGGAGACGATCTGCATGGCGATGTCCTTCTTCGCCGGATCGTCGAGCCCGACGGCCGCCACCGCCGCTTCGGCCGCGGAAGCGGCGGCAGGGGCAGGGGCCGAGGCGGCGCGAGAGGGGGCGGGCGCCGCGGTGGCATGAGCCGCGACCGGCACGGCGAGGAGGGCCGTGCCGAGCAGCGCGGCACCGATCGCCTTCTTCTTGCGGTGGGGGATGAACGGGGTGAACACAGAGCCTCCATGGGGGAGTTGAGGCGCCGAGTTGAGGTGTACCCGACTTCGTTAGGAAACTTTACTACCAGAACTCCGGACGGCTCAAGACCCGCGGGCACCCCGCCCCTTGCTACCGGTGGGCGGCCAGACGGGCCGTCAGCGCGGCCTTCGCCTCAGGCCATTCGGGACGGGTCAGGCTGAACACCACCGTGTCGCGGATCCAGCCGTCCCGCATGACCATGTGGTGGCGCAGCACCCCCTCCTGGGTCGCGCCGAGCCGGGCGATCGCCGCCCGCGAGGCGCTGTTGCGCACGTCCGTCAGCAGTTCGACCCGGTTCATCCCCAGCACCTCGAACGCATGCGCAAGCATCAGCAGTTTGGCCTCCGCGTTCACACCCGTCCGCTGCCAGGTGCGGCCGAGGAAGGTCCAGCCGATCTCCAGACGGCGGTTCACCCGGTCGATCGCCATGAGCCGGGTCGAGCCGGCGATCCGGCCGGTGGCCGAGTCCACGGTGGCGTACGCGAGTTGGGTGCCCGCGGCGCGCGCCGCGACCGCGTCGTCGATGAAGCCGCGCACCTCGTCCGGGTGCGGGACCATGGTCACCGCCAGCTCCCAGAGGCTGCCGTCGCGTATCGCCTCGCACAGCCCGTCGTGGTGCCGCTGCTCCAGCGGCTCCAGCCGTACGCGCTCGCCCGCCAACTGCCCCGCCGCGTGCTGCGCTGCTGCCTGCTCCATATCGTGACCTGCCCGTTCTGCGTGGTGATCGCCAAAGGGCGGACCTTAGGGCAGCCGCACGGATCAGAGCCAGCCGTTTCTCCTGAAGCCCCGGTGGATGACGAAGCAGGCGAGGGCCATCACGCCGACGACCAGGGGGTAGCCGTAGGTCCAGTGCAGCTCGGGCATGTGGTCGAAGTTCATGCCGTAGATCCCGCAGACCATGGTGGGGACGGCGACGATGGCCGCCCAGGCCGTGATCTTGCGCATGTCCTCGTTCTGCGCGACGGTCACCTGCGCGAGATGGGCCTGCAGGATGGAGTCGAGGAGCGCGTCGTAGGCGTTGATCTGGTCGGTGGCCCGGTTCAGATGGTCGGCCACGTCGCGGAAGTAGGCGCGGATCTCCTGCGGGATGACCGCTATCGGCGTCGTGGCCAGCTGCTGGAGCGGTCGGCCGAGTGGTGCCACCGCCCGGCGCAGCTCCAGGAGTTCCCGCTTGAGCTGGTAGATCCGGCCCGCGTCGCCCCGGCCCCCGTGCTCGCTGAACACGGCCGTCTCGACGGCGTCGATGTCGTTCTGCACGGCGTCCGTCACGGCCATGTAGTCGTCGACGACGTGGTCGGCTATGGCGTGCAGCACCGACGCCGGCCCCTTGGCCAGTTGCTCCGGGGCGGCCTCCAGGCTCTCGCGGACCGGGCCCAGGGTGCCGCGTCCGCCGTGCCGGATGGTGATGACGAAGTCGTCACCGGTGAAGGCCATCAGCTCGCCGGTCTCCACCACCTCGCTGGTGGCGGTCAGCTCCTCGTGCTCGACGTAGCGGACGGTCTTGAAGACGGAGAAGAGTATGTCGTCGTACCGCTCCACCTTGGGACGCTGGTGCGCGTTCACGGCGTCCTCGACGGCGAGCGGGTGCAGACCGAACAGCTCGGCGAGACCGGCGAGTTCCTCCTGCGAGGGTTCGTGCAGGCCGATCCAGACGAAGCCGCAGCCCGTCTTGCGGACCCGCCGCAGTGCCTCCTCCGCCTCGGCACAGCCGTCCTGGCGTACTCCGTCCTGGTACACGACGCAGTTGACGACGGCACTTCCGAGCGGGGAGCGGGCCGGGTGGCTGAGGTCGACGGCCCGCCGGTAACCGCGGCGCACGGCCCGGCGCAAGGTGCTGAACATGGACAACGGCGTACTCCCCTTCGGCGGATCAGTGGCCAGTCTGCCACCGCCGCCCCGCGGCTCCGGGACGGGCCCCGCGCCCCGGACCAGCGCTTCGGCGCCGAGACCGGGTCAGACGCGGTCGATGAACACGCTGGTCGACTTCACCCGGGCGACGGCCCGCGCCCCCACCTCCAGGCCGAGCTCCTCCACCGCCTCCCGCGTGAGCAGCGACACGATGCGGTGCGGTCCGGCCTGGATCTCGACCTGGGCGTCGACGGTGCCGAGCTTCACGGCGGTGACGATCCCCGGGAAGGCGTTGCGCGCCGAGGTGTACGGGGGCTCCTCGGTCTCGGCTGCGCCTTCCTGCGCGGCTTCCACGCAGAACGCGGCCAGGTCGGGCCCGTCCACCATGCGCCGCGTACCCTCGCGGCGGGTGGGGAACCTTTCGGCATCGGCCCAGCGCCGAGCCGTGTCGACGCTCACCCCGAGCAGCCGCGCCGCCTGACCGATCGTGTAGGACTCCATGGGGGAAGCCTAGTGGTGCCCTGTCAGCCGGAGCCGTCCTGGAGGAGCGCCTCGGCCGCGGCCTGCGCGATCACCTGCGCCGCCCTCGACAGTGCGGGCGAGTCCAGCTTCCACTGCTGCCAGTACAGCGGTACGTCCAGCGGTCGGCCCGGCACCAGCAGCACCAGGGCGCCCGCCCGCAGCAGCGGTTCCGCCTGCGGCTGCGGTACGAGACCCCAGCCGAGACCCGCCGCCACGGCATCGCGGAAGCCCTCCGACGTCGGCACGTGGTGGCGCAGGGGCGAGGCCGCCGCCTCCGGGTCCCCCGTCAGCGACCGGACGAAGGAGTCCTGCAGCACGTCCCGCCGGTCGAAGACGATGACCGGCGCCTTCCGCAGCCCTCGCTCCAGCTCCGCCCCCTCCCCCAGGTGGCGGGCCGCGAAACCGGGGCTCGCCACGGGCAGGTACCGCGCCAGCCCCAGCCGCCGTACGCTGCAGCCCGCCACCGGGTCCGGCGAGGAGGTGACGGCCGCCATCACCCGGCCCTCCCGCAGCAGCGCCGTCGTATGCGACTCGTCCTCCCGGCGCAGCTCGAAGGCGACCGGCGGATCCTGCGGCACCCGGGTCAGCGCCGGCAGGAACCACGTCGCCAGGGAGTCCGCGTTGACGGCGATCGGCAGCCGTACCGGGCCGCCCCCGTCCTGCGCCATGCCCAGCTCGGCCCGGGCGTCCCGCTCCAGCCGGGCCAGTTGCCGGGCGAACCGCACCACCACCTGCCCGGACTCCGTCGCGCGGACCGGCTTCGTCCGCATCAGCAGGACCCGTCCAGTCCGCTGCTCCAGTGCCTTCACGCGCTGGCTGACCGCCGACGGCGTCACGTGCAGGGCCGCGGCAGCGGCATCGAAGGTGCCCTCGTCCACCACGGCCAGCAGGGTCCGCACCTGGTCCAGGGGAAGCTCGTCCATCACGTCTCCATCACGAGAGCTAATGGTACGTAAAAATCTTTAGCTGTACTGAACCGACCTGCCTGCCTACGGTCGGAGCCATGACACACGGCATCTTCACGGCGGCCCTCGCCGGCTTCGGCACCGGCCTTTCCCTCATCGTCGCCATCGGCGCGCAGAACGCCTTCGTCCTCCGCCAGGGCGCACGCCGTCACGCCGTCCTCGCCGTGGTCGCCATCTGCGCCCTCTCCGACGCGGTCCTCATCGCCCTCGGCGTCGCCGGCGTCGGCGCCTTCGTGACCGCCTGGCCCGCGGCCCTGACCGTGGTCGGCATCGCCGGCGGCGGGTTCCTGGTCTGCTACGGAGTGCTCGCCGCCCGGCGCGTGCTGCGGCCCGTGCCCGGCGCAGCCCTCGACACCGGGGGAAACGGGGCCGGAAGCGGGGCGGGAAGCGGGGCCGCCTCCCGCCGCCGCGCCGTTCTGACCTGCCTGGCCATGACCTGGCTCAACCCGCACGTCTACCTGGACACCGTCCTGCTGCTCGGCTCCCTCGCCGCCGACCGCGGCGACCTGCGCTGGGCCTTCGGGATCGGCGCCGGGTTGGCCAGCCTGACCTGGTTCGGCTCCCTCGGCTACGGGGCCCGGCTCCTCAGCGGCCTGCTGGCGCGTCCTTCGGCCTGGCGCGTGCTGGACGGGCTCGTCGCGGCGACCATGGTCACCATGGGCGGGATGCTCCTGGCCCGGGCATGACACCGCGCTGCCCCTGAGCGGGGCCGGCGCGGCGGGTCCGGGGAGTACGGCACACCGCGCCCGCGCAAGCCGTCCCCCGCACGACCCCCGGGAGCCGCCGTGTCCGACCGCCCCTTCGCCGACGCCGACGCCGACGCCGTACACGCGTACCGCTCCGCCCGGCCCGGCCCGCTCGTCGCGGCCACCGCGGTCGTTCTCGACCTCCGCGGGCGGGTGCTCGTCCTGACGCCCTCGGGCCGGGCGGACCGCCGGCTTCCCGGCGGCCCGGTCGACGAGACCGAGACCCCGGAGACGGGGCTGGCCCGCGTGCTGGGGGAGGAGCTGCACCTCAGCGTCCCGGTCGGCCGGCTACTCGCGGTGGACTCGCGCGGGCCGGGGCCGCTCGGGCGGGCCCGGATCGAGCACGTCCACCTGGTGGGGCCGCTCCCACCCGCGCAGATCGCCGCGCTCTCCTGCACGCAGGGCAAGGTCGCATCCGCCGACTGGCTCGCGCCGGACGAGGCGTACGCGGTCCTGCCCGCCCAGCTCGCGCCGCGGTTGCGCGCCGCCCTGAGCGCCCTGTACGCCGGCTCGGTCGCGCACCTCGTGGAGGGCGTCCCCCAGCCCGGCTCCCCGGCCGGCCTGGACCCCGCGCGCCGGGCAGCCCTCGAACACGCCGGTGCCTTCGACTCCGCGAGCCACCGGGCCGCCCGCCCCAAGGCCGTCACCGCCGCGAGCGTGCTGTGCACCGACGCGACGGGCGCGGTCGTGCTCGTGGAGCCCGCGTACGGCAAGCCGGGCCGCTGGAACCTGCCGGGCGGGGGCATCGACAGCGACCTCGGCGAGACCCCGCGCGCCGCGGCCCGCCGCGAGGTGCGCGAGGAACTCGGCCTGGACCTCGAACCGGGCCGGCTGCTCGGCGTCAACTGGGCCCACAAGCCCGGCTACCCGGCGCGGATCCGCTTCCTGTACGACGGCGGGGTCCTGGACGCGCCGACCCTGGCCCGGATCCGCCTGAACCCCACCGAGCTGCTCCGCTGGCGGGCGGTGGACCCCGGGCACCTGCGGGGCGCGGTCAAACCCTCGCTGCGCCGGCAGATCACGGCCTGCCTGCGCGCCCGCGCCCGGGGCACGGGTCCGCTGGAACTCCACGCCGGCCGCGCGGTGGGGCCCGGGAGCCGTGGAGCCCTCTAGCCGTGGAGCTGTGGAGCCCCGGAGCCCTATAGCCGTGGAACCGTGGCGCCCTGATCCCTGCGGGGCCGGGGAAGGAAGGTCACTGCACTGGTCCATCCGGACGCCCTCGTGGCGTGGTGCGCAGGCGCGGGGCCCGTCTCACGCATCGTCGAGTCAGACGTCCCCTGCCCCATCGAGCGGAACCCATGGAGTCCCACCGTGTCCGCAGAACCGACCGGACCGGCCCCTGGCGCCGGCACCACGTCCGCAGCCCCCGCGCCCGCCGCGGCGCCGCCTGATCCGCGCCGCTGGTGGATCCTCGCCGTCATCGGCCTCGCCCAGCTCATGGTCGTCCTCGACGCCACCATCGTGAACATCGCGCTGCCCTCCATCCAGGCCGGTCTCGGCTTCTCCGACCAGCAGCGCCAGTGGGTGGTGACCTCGTACGCCATCGCCTTCGGCAGCCTCCTGCTGCTCGGCGGGCGGCTCGCCGACCTGATCGGACGCCGCCGGGCCTTCCTCGTGGGCCAGCTCGGATTCGCCGTGTCCTCCGCCGTCGGCGGCGCCGCGGCCACCTTCGGGATCCTCGTCACGGCCCGGGCGATGCAGGGCGTGTTCGCGGCCCTGCTGGCCCCGGCCGCGCTCTCGCTGCTCACCACCACGTTCTCCGCACCCGCCGAACGCGGCAAGGCCTTCGGGGTGTTCGGGTCGCTGGCGGCCTCCGGGGGGGCCGTGGGGTTGTTGCTGGGCGGCGTGCTGACCGAGCATCTGGGCTGGCGCTCGACGTTGTACGTCAACGTGCTCTTCGCCGCCGTAGCCGTCGCCGGCGGGCTGCTGCTCCTGCGCCGGCAGGCTGGCGCCGCCCCGCCGCGGCTGGACCTGCCCGGCACGGTGCTCGCCTCGTCGGGGCTGTTCTGCCTGGTCTACGGTCTGGCCACGGCCGGCCCCCGCGGCTGGCAGTCGGTGCACACGCTGGGCCTGTTGAGCACCGGGGCCGGCCTGCTCGTGGCGTTCACCTGGTGGCAGCGCCAGAGCCCGCACCCGCTGCTGCCACTGCGGATCGTGCTCGACCGGGTCCGGGCGACGGCGCTGGCGTCCGTGTTCGTCACCGGCGTCGGCATGTTCGGGGTGTTCCTCTTCCTGACGTACTACCTGCAGCACACCCGCGGCTACAGCCCCGCCAGGACCGGCCTGGCCTTCATGCCGATGTCCGGCTGCACGATGCTCAGCGCGATCGGCAGCAACCTGGGGCTGCTGGGCAAGGTGGGCGGGCGGCCGCGCATCGTCGTCGGCATGCTGCTCGCGGCCTGCGGGATGGCGTGGATGAGCCGGCTGTCCGCCACCGGGCCGTACGTGGTCGACGTCCTGCCCGGACAGGTCGCGACGGGCCTGGGCATGGGCCTGATCACGGCAGCCGCCATGAACCTGGGCACGGCGGGCATCGACCCGCGCGACGCGGGCGTCGGTTCCGCGACGGTCAACGCCATGCGGCAGATCGGCGGCTCGGTCGGCACCGCGCTCATGAGCACGCTGGCCGCCGGCACCGTCGGCCGCGCCCTGGCAGGCAGACGGCCCGCGCCGGAACTCGTGGCGCGGGCCGTCCTGGAGAGCTACCACACGGTCTTCACGGCCTCGGCGGCCATCTTCACCGCCGGGGCCGTGCTGACCTGGCTCCTGCTTCCCGCCGGCCTGTCGATGGAGCGCACCCGCGGTGCAGCGGGGGGCCGGGGCGGCCGGCCGTCAGGAGCCTGACGGGCTACGAGTGGGAGGGCTGCGCCGGGCGCGAGTGCGCGGCCGGCTTCGAGGGTGCAGCCGGCTTCGCGGGCTTCGACGGCGCAGCCGGCTTCGCGGGCTTGGCACCGGACGGCGCCGCGGGGGCGGCGGCGTCGGTCGCCGGGGCTGCCAGCGGGCAGTTCGCGACCGAGCTGCGGACCCGGTCGCCGGTGGAGAAGTGCTTCAGCTTGCAGGAGTTGGTCCCGAGTCCGCCGTCGACCTGGCCGTAGCCGGGTCCGATCGTCAGGACGCTGTCGTTCTGGCCGCGGACCGTGTCGTTGCCGGGACCGCCCTGGACGATGCCCGCGGACTCCGCGCCCACCGACTTGGGCTCGATGACGTCGTTCTCGCTGCCGCCGAGCACCCGGCCGCCGAGGTCGACGTTGCCCGTGCGGATCAGGTCGCTGCCGTCGTTGCCGAAGACCTGGCCGCCGCCTCGCTGGTACTCGCCGGGCTCGCCGAGCACACTGCCGGTGGTGATCGAGTCGTCGCCGTGGTCGCCGTAGACGGTGGCCCCGTGCGCCGCCGTGCCCATGACGAGGGCGGTGATGATGGTGTCGTCGCCCGCACCGCCGCGCACCGACGAGTTGCCGTTGCGCGGGTAGAGGTTGTTGACCTGGAGGGTGTCGTCGCCCTCGCCGCCGAGTACCTGGGAGTCGATGAGCATGCCCTTGACGCGGATGTTGTCGTTGCCGGCCCCGCCGTAGATGATCGCGTTCTCGACGTCGTTCTCGCACAGGATCGTGTCGTCGCCGTCGGTGCCCCTCACCTCCTGGCCGGGCCGGGCCTCGACGCCGTTGACGTAGCACCAGTGGGACGGCAGGGGTTCGGCGGCCTGGGCCGGGCCCGCCGCGAGCGAGGCGGCAGCGAGGGTGCCGGCCAGGGTGTAGGTGGCGGTGCGGAGTGTGCGGCGAGTGCGCAGCATCGATTGTCTCCCGAGCAATGGTGTGGGGGGTGTGGATGTGGTGCTTCGTGCGTGGTGCGTGGGTGGTGGTCAGGACAGCCCGTGGCGCAGCGGCGTGAGCTGTTCGATGTCGTAGCGGGCCCGCAGTTGCGAGATCGCCAGGGGGTCGGGGGTGGTCCCCGCGTCGAGCAGCTCCAGCAGCTCTTCGAAGTACCGCTCGTGGTCGGGGGGCGGGGAGGCCTGGAAGAACATCCGCGCGGGTTCGCCGGTGCGGTTGGCGAACGCGTGCGGGCAGCCCGGCGGGACCACGATGACGGTGCCGGGAGTGGCGCGGACGACCCGGCGCCCGTCGAGTGCCTCCCAGTGCCGCCAGTCGTCCCCGCTGCGGACGCGCGGTTCGAAGGCCATGACGTCGAGTTCGCCTTCCAGGACGTAGAACAGCTCCTCACTGCGTGTGTGCAGGTGTGCTCCGACGTCGAACCCGGGCGGTACGACGACCTCGAAGCTGGAGGCCACCGTGGAGTGCTCCCCGGTGACCTTGAAGGTGACCTGCTGGGCTTCGGTGTGCAGGGTGCGGCCGTGACCCGGTGGGACGAGCAGCCCGTCGCGGGCGATGTGCGCGGTCATGACCAGGTCACGGGCAGACCTTCTGGCCCGCGGATGAGTGCTCCCGGCCGCCAGCGCAGTTCGCTCGCCGGGACGGCGAACCGCAGGTCCGTGAAGCGGTCGAGCAGCGCGTCCACCATGAGTTCGGATTCGAGGCGGGCCAGCATGTTGCCGGGGCAGAAGTGGGGCCCGTATCCGAAGGAGACGTGCGGGTTGGGGCTTCGGTCGAGGTGCAGCTCGTCGGGGTCGGGGAAGACGTCCGGGTCGCGGTTGGCGGCGAGGTAGGAGACGTACACCGCTTCGCCCGCCCGGATGAGGTGTCCGGCGACCGTGACGTCCTCAAGGGCGATCCGGGAGAGCCCGACCGCGTTGCGGTGGGGGATGTAGCGGAGCAGTTCGTTGAGCGCCGACGGGCGCACGCCGGGGTTGCTCCGCATGTGTTCCAGCAGGTCCGGCCGGGTGAGCAGGATGTAGACCATGTTGCCCACGTTGTTGGTGACGGCCTCTCCGCCGATCTGGATGAGCAGCGCCAGCCCGGTGGCCTCCTCCTCGGTGACCTCACCGGCCTCGACGGCCTTGACCAGGAGGCCGATGACGCTCTCGCCGCCGGCGGTGTCCCCGGCGCGCAGCCGTCCGCCGAGGTAGGCGCACATGTCGTTCTTCGCCTGTTCGCTGCGCTGTGCTCCCTGGGCCGAGGAGAGGATCAGCGTGGTCCATTCGTGGACCATGGGCCGGTCGTCCTCGGGTACGCCCATCAGCTCGCAGACCACGGCGAGCGGGAAGGGGGCGAGCAGACGCTCGGTCAGGTCGACCGGGGGTCCGTCGCGCAGGATCCCGTCGACGAGACCGTCGAGCATCTCCTGCGCCCGGGTGCGCAGACGCTCGACGCCGCTGGTGGTGAAGGCGGCGGCGACGGTGCGGCGCAGCCGGGTGTGGTCGGGCGGGTCCTCGAAGCCCACCGCACCCGGCGCCGGAATGAAGTGGGGGGCCAGCCGGGTGACGTCGTGCTCGACGACCAGCTTTCGGCTGAACCGGGGATCGTTGGCCACCATCCGTACGTCTTCGAAGCGGCAGATGAGCCACGCCCAGCCGCTTCCGTTCGGAAGTTTGATGCGCGTGACCGGCCCCGCCCGCATCAGCTCGGCCAGGACGGGGTCGAAGTCGACCCCGTCCAGGGCCGGGGTGGGCCAGTGCGTGACGGGTGGCCTTGCAGTTGCGGGGCCGTCCTTCAGCATTCTTCGGATTCCTCCCTCACCCGGTCCCTCGTTCCGAGGTCCAGCTGCCCAGTGAGATCTCTGCGGTGATTCCCGGGCCGAAGCCGGCCAGCAGGCCCCGCGCGGCATCGGCGGTGCCGTTCTCGTCGAAGAGTCGGCGCAGTGCGTCCAGGACCACGGCGCTGGCGATGTTGCCGTACTCGGTCAGTGTGGCCCGACTGAAGCGGAATGCCTCGGGTGCCACACCGAGGTACTTGCTCAGGTCGTCCAGGATGCGTGGTCCACCCGCGTGGATGATGTAGAAATCCAGGGCTGCCGCGTCCCACCCGTGGGCCTTGGCCAGGTCCTTGAGGGACGGGGCGAGGGGCTCCATGGTGCCGGGGACCCGCCGGTCGAGCTTGAAGTGGAATCCGGTGGACTTGACGTCGTACATGATCCAGTCCTCCGTCTGGGGGATGATGTACGAGCTGTTGCGGTGCAGTTCCATCCCGGTGCCGCCCTTGCCGCGCACGACCGCCGCACCCACGCCGTCGCCGAACAGGCCGTTGGACAGCAGGTTGCCGACCTCCAGGTCGCTCGGCTGGTAGCACAGGGAGCAGAACTCGCAGGAGACGATCAGCGCGTTCGCCTCCGGGTAGGCGGTGCAGAAGTCGTGGGCCCGGTTGACCGCCGCTCCGCCCGCAGCGCAGCCCAGCTGGGCGATGGGCAGCTGCTTGGTGTCCGTGCGGAAGCCCAGCGTGTTGATCATCCACGCGGTCAGCGACGGCATCATGAAGCCGGTGCACGACACGTAGATGATCATGTCGATGTCCTGCGCCCTCAGCTGCGCGTCCTCCAGCGCCTGTCGCACCACCGCCGGGACCCGCGCCTTGGCCTCGGTCTCGTAGACGGCGTTGCGCGATTCGAAACCGGGGTGCTTGAGGGTTTCCTCGATGGGGCGCACGATGTGCCGCTTCGCGACGCCGGTGTTCCGGATCAGCCGCAGCGCCAGGTCGAGCTGTGGATGATCCGCGTGCACGGACCGCGCCAGATCGAGGGTCTGCTCCATCGTGATCACGTGCTCGGGCACGCACACCGTTGGCCTGCACAGAGTCGCCATGGGTGGCTCTCCTTTCGTGTCTGACACAGCCTCATCGACCTGCGGCCGATGCGCGCGCGGGACTACGGCGTTGGGGGACATGCGCCAATCCGGTGACGCTGCCCGGCGGAGGCTGCGGAGCGAGCGGCGGGAGGGAAGGGATGAATCAGCCGATTTCCCCGCGAAATCGCGCTCCGGGGGGTGACATCCACGCAGGGAGATGAACCATGACGTCAGACCCGCATACGGCCCTCAAGCCGGAGATGGATCCGGCCTCGGACGAAACGGTGCACTTCTGGAGCCTGGAGGACCTTGAGGCCCTGGAGTTCGACCCCTTCCTCCAGGACCGGCTGCGCGAGAAACGGGCCGCCCGGATCCGGCTGCCCTACGGCGAGGGCAGCGCCTGGCTGATGGCGCGCTATGCCGATGTCAAGGCGGCCACCACCGACCCCCGGTTCAGCAGGCAGGAGCTGGTCGGCAAAACGATCACCGCCTCCTCCCCGCACGCGATCGCCTCGCAGCAGGCCTCCTTGAACTACGCCGACCCGCCGCGCCTGAACGACATGCGCCGGGTGGTGGCGCGGGCGTTCACGGGCAAGAGCATGCAGAAGCTGCGGCCGTCGGTGCAGCGGACCGTCGACAGCCTGCTGGACGGGATGGAGCAGCAGGGGGCCCCGGCGGACCTGGTCGAGCACCTGCACGGCCCCCTGCCGCTGGCGGCCGTCGCGGACCTGCTGGGGATGCCGCAGGACATGCGCAGGGACATGACCTCCTGGGCGAACGTGATCATGACCCCGGGTCCGGCCCCCGCGAAGAGCACCGACGCCCTCAAGACCGTCCGCGAGTGCGTGGTCGAGCTGCTCGCCCACCGCCGCGAGCACCGGAGCGACGACCTCGCCGGGGTGCTCGTCGACGCCGCCGACGCCGGCGAGATCACCGAGGCGGAAGCCGTCTCGCTGGCCACCGCCATCCTGGTGAGCGGCGCGCACGCGGTCCGCAACAACAGCGCCAACATGGTGTTCCTGCTGCTGACCCATCCGCAGCACCTCGCACGGCTGCGCGCCGAGCCCGACATGATCCCGCAGGCCGTCGACGAGCTGCTGCGCTACATCCCGCACCGCAGCGGAGTGGGTCTGCCGAGGGTCGCCACCCGGGACGTCGAGATCGGCGGCGTGACCGTGCGCGCCGGGGAGACCGTCTACTCCTCGTACCTCGCGGCCAACCGCGACCCCGAGGTGTTCCCGAACCCGGACCAGCTGGACTTCGACCGCGGCCCCATCGCCCACATGGCCTTCGGGAACGGCCCCCACCACTGCGTCGGCTCGATGCTGGCCCGGATGGAGTCCGAGCTCATGGTCAGCACGCTGATCGACCGCTACCCCAGGCTGGCGCTGGCCGTGCCGCCGGAGCGGATCGAGTGGCAGCCCGGCGCCCTGATCCGCGGGCCCAAGTCCCTGCCGGTGACCTGGTGATAGGTCGGCACCGGATCAAGGTCGTGAAGGGCAGCCCGGACCACATGGAACTGGCGGCCCTCACGGCCGCCCTGTTCGTGATGGCGCGCACCACCCACGGCTCCGGCGAGCGCTCCTCCCGGCACCACCGCGCCCACTGGGACCGGAACCTACCCGCCTTGATCCGCTTTCCCGCCCACTCCTGGCGTGCCCGGCCGGGATCTCACAGGCACTAGCGGGAGCACCGCCGACGGTCACAGCGGCGCCCTGCGCTCGCGCATCAACTGCGCGAGTGCAGGGCGCCGCGTGGTGCGCAGGCCGCCGGCCGGACGGGCCGGGCCCCCGGGTCAGGCTCCGGCCGGCGCCTGGGTCGGGGCTGCCGGGGGCGTGGGAGCGGAAGAGGCCTGCGGCGTCTGCGCGTCGCAGGTGACCTCGTCGCGCGGGGTGTAGTGCGTGGGGTAGGTCTCCCGCTTCACCTCCCGGCCTCCCTGGACGAAGATCCGGTCGACGGTGACGTCGAACCCTTCGAGGGGGGTCTGCACCTCGCAGGTGGGGCCGGAGCCCGCGCGCTTCCCCGGCGGGGTGACCTTGGTGCGCGGCCCCTTGGTGGCCCGTATCTCTTCGTACTTCTTCGTGCCGAGCAGGGTGATGGTCACCGAGGTGTCGGTGGACCGGGCCTGGACGTAGATCGCGTGGCCGGAGTCGTTCTGCCAGCGCAGGTCGAGCGTGCCCCAGGCGACGGTGGCCTCGCGGCCCTCGGGGTAGCGCTCGATGTAGAACGAGTGGGCTCCGTGCTCCAGCGGCTTGACGCCTGCGAAGAACGCGGCGTTGTACATGGTCGTGGCGACTGCCGAGACACCGCCGCCGGGCGACTTCACGTACTGGCCGTCGTTGATCATGATCCCGTCGACGAAGCCGTTCTCCTTGGTCCGCTCGCCGACCGTCTTGTTGAAGCTCCAGGTCTCGCCCGGGAGGACGACGGAGCCGTTGATCAGCTGTACGGCGCGCGCGATGTTGGTGGTGCGGTACGGCGCGGCCGGGAAGTTGACGGTGAAGGAGGACACCTTCTCCTTGATGCCGAGGCGGCGCGCGTTCTCCGCCGTCAGCTTCGGCTGGACCGTCGTCACGGGGAGCTGGGCGGTACGGGCGGCGCCCGACCGCGTCAGCAGCGGCAGGACGGCCTTGCCGAGGGCCTTGTCGCTGACCTGCACTCCGGTGCGCCCGTCCTCGGCGACCACCGCCTGGTTGGCGGAGTCGATGCGGAAGGTGGCGCCGCGCGAGGGCCGGGTGACCTCGTCGACCTGCCGGGCGACCGCGGGGTCGGCCAGCAGCCCCTTGGAGTCGAGCCGCGGCACGAGGCGGCCGTGGTCGTCGGGCTCGACCTCCAGGTGCCGGCCCAGTACCGCCGGGGACAGGGTGATCCGCCGGCCGCCCAGGGTCAGGCCGACCGGGCCGGACATGGCCGGCTCGCCGAACTCCTTGAGGGCCCGGTCGGTCTCCTGCGGGCCCACGGCCGGGGCCTCCTGCTCCACCGGCACGGTGACCGGGCCGCTCTGCGGGCGCAGGTAGGCGGCGCGGACGGTGTCCGCCACCCGGTCGGCGCGTACGGAGACACCGGTGACCGGCGCGGTCGCCTTGGCGGCGCCGGCCTCGAAGGTGAGGGAGCCGTCGCGGGCCGGGCGTCCGGCGGCGAGCCGGTCCGCCGCGGCGGCGCTCGTGGGGCCGTCCGTCCGGATGACCGGCTCGATCTCCCGCTCCTCGGTCGGGCCGAGGAGGCGCGCGAGCACCGTGAAGGGATCGGATCCGGCCTGCGCGGCCCGGTCGGCGGTGGCCACGGCGTCGAGGGACAGGCCGAAGGCGGCGGGCGAGGCCTGCTCGGTCCGGTCGCCGATCCGCAG
The DNA here is from genome assembly GCF_040647115.1 of Streptomyces sp. NPDC044571. NCBI lineage: Bacteria > Bacillati > Actinomycetota > Actinomycetes > Kitasatosporales > Streptomycetaceae > Streptomyces > Streptomyces sp. NPDC044571. The sequence continues at coordinate 71,419 of NZ_JBEZBN010000019.1, read as the reverse complement.
GGCGATCGGCGCGGCCGCAGCGGGGCCGAGCTCGCGCTCCAGGGCCGCCTCGGCCTGCGTACGGCTCATGCCGCCGAGGTCGACGCCGTGCACGCGGGTGCCGTCGGCGATGACGTCGTCGGTGACCACGAGGCCGGTGACGTAGAGGCCGCCGAAGCCGAGTACGGCGGCCCCGCCCACGAGGGGCAGGGCGGTCCGCCGGCTGCGGATCAGACGGTAGGGGCGTCGCATGTCTCTCCCGGTGGCGCTGGTACGTCCGTATGGCGTCGCCTGGCGAGCCCACCCGAGGACACGAAATACGCCAGACCGGACACAAGCATTCATCAATTCGGATGAAATGGGCCAAAAATGTGCCCGTTCTCACGACGGCAGGCCGTTCGCCCGCCACCTGGGCGGCCTGGCGAGCAAAAGTAGGGCCACTCACTTGGAATTGGCCCTATCCGCCGCGCCAGGCCATGCCACACCGTGAGCCCCGTCGGTCTTTGGCCCCCACGAAAGGCTCCACCCGGTGTCCTCGGCCCCTCGCCGCCCCGCGCGGCACCTCACCCGTCGGCTGCTCCAGCTCTACGTCGGACTCGCCCTGTACGGGGCGAGCTCGGCGTTCCTGGTCCGCGCCGGACTCGGACTCGACCCGTGGGACGTCTTCCACCAGGGCCTCGCCGAGCGGACCGGCTGGAGCATCGGCACCGTCTCGGTGGCCGTCGGCGCCCTGGTCCTGCTGCTGTGGGTGCCGCTGCGGCAGCGACCCGGGCTCGGCACCCTCTCCAACGTGTTCGCCGTCGGCCTCTCGATGGACGCCACGGTGGCCGTGCTGCCGGACGTGCACGGCGCCCTGGCGCAGGGGGCGCTGCTGACCACGGGCATCGTCCTCAACGGAGTCGCCACCGGCCTCTACATCAGCGCCCGCTTCGGGCCGGGACCGCGCGACGGCCTCATGACCGGCCTGCACCGGCGCACCGGCCGGTCCGTGCGACTGGTGCGCACCGGGATCGAGCTCACGGTGCTCGCGGCCGGCTTCCTGCTCGGCGGCACCGCCGGTATCGGCACGCTCGCGTACGCCCTGGCGATCGGCCCCCTCTCGCAACTGTTCCTCCGCGTCTTCGCCCTCCCCGATCCGCCCCGCTTCCCGGCCGCGGCCCCGGTCGCCGGCTCCGCACACCCCCCGAAGCCCGCCCCGACGCCGACCGGGACGGCGCCGCGGCGGTGAGCAAACGCCTGCCCGGGCCAGGAAGGAAACCCTCCCCACGTCGCGGCGCCGACTCGATCACGTTCACGAGGCCCGGGACGGCGGCGCACGCGATGATGGAGCTGAGGAGCATGCGCCATGGCCGCTCGCCGCAGGGCTGTCGCGAGCCCGCTGGAGGTCCTGATGCTGACCACCCCTGTATGCCGCCTTCTCGGTATCGATGCCCCGATCATCTGCGCGGCCTTCGGCCCCTGGGACGAGGTCGATCTCGCGGCCGCCGTGTGCCGGGCCGGTGGGCTCGGCAGCCTCGGCACGGCGGTGCGGGCCCTTCCGGAACTGAAGGAACAGTGGGCTCGGCTGCGGCGGCTGACGGACCGGCCGTTCGCGATCAATCACACGAGCCGCCCCCTCGACGAGGAGGCGTTCCAGGCCACGATCGAGGAGCGGCCGGCAGCGATCTCCTTTCACTTGGCGGTGCCGCCCGACCTGATCGCCCGGGCGCACGATGCCGGCATCCTCTGGATCCAGCAGGTCTCCGGTCGCCGTCAGGGCGACGAGGCTCTCCGGGCCGGAGCGGATGTGATCGTCGCGCAGGGCGGCGAGGCCGGCGGGCAGGGCGGGGATGTCGCCACGATGGTGATGGTCCCCGATGTCGTCGACATGGCGGGCGAGGTACCCGTGCTCGCGGCCGGCGGGATCGCCGACGGCCGCGGCCTGGCAGCGGCGCTGACACTGGGCGCGCAGGGTGTGCTGATGGGGACGCGCTTCCTCGCGTCGGAGGAGATGAGCGTGTCGCAGGCGTGGAAGAGCCGGCTCGTCGAGTCCGCCGCCGCGGACGCGGTGAAGGCCGTGGGCAGTGAGCGGATCCTGCCGCCGTTCAACCTCCCCGGCAGTGCCGGGGTGCCGCGCTGCCTGCGCACCCCCCTGGTGGACGCCCTGCGCGAGCATCCCGAACAGGTGGACCCCGCGGAGACCGTGCCTCGCGTGATGGCTGCGATCCTTGCCGGCGGCGGTGAGGAGTACCTCCCCTTCACCGGCCAGTCGACCGCCCTCGTGCACGAGATCCTGCCCGCAGGCGAGATCGTCCGCCGGACCGTACGGGAAGCGGAGGCGGCGCTGGCGGCAGCGGCCCGCGCCGTCGGCCCGGGGTGAGGACGGCCCTCAGCCCGCGGACGGCAGGGGACGCAGGACGCCTCCGCTGCCGGGAGGGATCGGTCCTGCGACCACCACGGCCCGGGACACACGAAAGGCCGCCCTCTCACGGATGAGAGAACGGCCTCCGACCTGCGTTTCCGCATGGTCGGGACGACAGGATTTGAACCTGCGACCCCTTGACCCCCAGTCAAGTGCGCTACCAAGCTGCGCCACGTCCCGATGCCCGCTGACCTGGGGTTTCCCCGTGGCCGAACGCGCACGAGAACAATACCGCACTTCGCAGGGTGGTCGCGCGCACCTTTTGAGGGGCGGTGGCGTCGGCCGGCTCTTGACCTCAAGTGGACTTGAGGTTGCATGATCCACTCATGTCACACGCAACCGCGGACACAGGGTTCCGCTACGAGGATCTGGGCCGCCTCATGGCGCTCATGACCGGGGCCGAGAAGCACGGGCCCGCCGCCACCTCCACGCTCGACGTGCTGTGGGTGCTCTACGACCAGGTGCTGCGCGTCGGGCCCCGGAGCGCCGAGGACGCCGAGCGGGACCGCTTCCTGCTGTCCAAGGGGCACGGGCCGATGGCGTACTACGCCGTACTGGCCGCCAAGGGGTTCTTCCCCGTCGACTGGCTCAGCGGCTTCGGCTCCTACGCCTCGCCCCTCGGGCACCACCCCGACCGGACCCTGATCCCCGGGGTGGAGATCGGCAGCGGCTCGCTCGGGCACGGGCTGCCGCTCGCCGTGGGCTCCGCGCTCGGGCTGCGGGCCCAGGGGCTGGACGGGCCCGCGGTGTGGGTGCTCATCGGGGACGCCGAGCTCGACGAGGGCAGCAACCACGAGGCGCTCGCGTACGCCGGCTCCGCCGGGCTGGAGAGGCTGCACACCGTGGTGATCGACAACGACTCCGCGACCCACGGCTGGCGCGGCGGGATCGCCTCCCGCTTCGAGGCCGCCGGCTGGTCGGCGGTGACCGTGGACGGGCGGGACCACGCGGCCCTGCACGCCGCCTTCACCGCACCACATCCGGGCCGGCCGCACGCCGTCGTCGCCCGCGTCGAGAAGAAGGTTTGAGGGGGGAACACCCATGGACACCATGCGCGAACGATTCATTTCGGTCACGTCGGAGGAGCTCGACGAGGACCCGCGGCTGGCGCTCGTGCTCGCCGAGATCACCATGGACGGCTTCCGGCCCGCCCAGCAGCGCCACCCCGAGCGGGTGATCAATGTCGGCATCCGCGAACAGCTGCTGGTCGGCGTGGGCGGCGGGCTGGCCCTGACCGGCCTGCGTCCGATCGTGCACACCTTCGCCAGCTTCCTGGTGGAGCGGCCGTTCGAGCAGGTCAAGCTGGACTTCGGACACCAGGGCACGGGCGGGGTCCTGGTCAGCGCGAGCGCCGGCTACGACTGGCCGGCGGGCGGTTTCACCCACATGGCGCCGGGCGACGTGGCCCTGCTGGACACCCTGGACGGCTGGACGGTCCATGTCCCGGGGCACCCCGACGAGGCGGAGGCGCTGCTGCGGCACGCGTACGCCGCCGGTGACGACCGGGTCTACGTCCGCCTCTCCCAGCAGTCGAACGCCGCTGCCCGCCCGGTGGCGGGGCTCGGCTGGCGGACCGTACGGGAGGGGGGTGGGGGCGTGGTCGTCGCCGTCGGCCCGCTGCTCGACCACGTGCTCGCCGCCACGGAGGGGCTGGACGTGACCGTCCTGTACGCGACGACGGTACGGCCCTTCGACGACGCGGCCCTGCGCGCGGCCGTCGGCCGGGCGACGAGCGACGTGGTGCTGGTCGAGCCGTACCTCGCGGGCACCTCCACCACCGCCGCCGCCCGGGCCCTGACCGAGGTCCCGCACCGTGTCCTCGGCCTCGGCGTGGGGCGCGCGGAACTGCGCCGCTACGGCACCATCGACGAGCACACCGCCGCCCACGGCCTGGACCCGCGCTCCCTGCGCGAGCGGATCGGCGCCTTCCTGCACCGGCCGGGTTCAGTCCGCCCGTAGGGTCTCCTCGCGGGCGTGGATGATCTCCATCAGCTCCGCCGCGAGCGACTTGGCGGTGGCCAGCCCTTGGTTTCCCCAGCGGCGCGGTTCCCCGTCGGCCGCGCACACGGTGCCCAGCACGATCCCCTGCCGGTCGGTGAGCGGTGCGCCCACGTACGAGCGGATCCCGCTCTCGTCGACCACGGCGTTGCCCGCGAAGCGCGCGAAGTCGCGTACGTCCTCCAGCACCAGCGCGCGGCGCCGCACCACCACGTGCGGGCAGTAGCCGTGGTCCCGGGGCAGTACGCGTGCGGGATATCCGCTCGCGGGGGCGTCCGGGGCGTGGTGCAGCCCGGCGAAGAACTGGCGTTCCTCGCCGACGAAGTTGACGCCCGCGTACGGGGCGGCCAGCACGTCGGCGATCTGCCGGGCGAAGGCGTCCAACTCGGCGTCCACCCGCTCCCCCAGGGCCAGTTCCCGCAGCCGGACGGCGCGCGCGGGCGCCTCCCGGTCCACCGGCGTGAGCAGCAGGTGCCCCGTCGACTCGTAGTACGCCATGGTGTTCCCCCTCAATCATCCGAAGAAGCAGCCGACTTGGCCGATTCAGCCGGCTTGGCCGATGCCGCCGTGAACAGCAGATGGTGGACGAGGGCGGCCAGTGTCCCCGTCCCGGAGCTCGGCAGGCGCGCGTCGCACCGTACGACGGGCACCTCGGGGCTCAGCCCCACCGCCTCGCGGACCTCGTCGGCGCCGTAGCGGTGGCCGTCGTCGAACTCGTTGACCGCGACGATGAATCCGATGCCGCGGCGCTCGAAGAAGTCCACGGCGGGGAAGCAGTCGGCGAGCCGGCGGGTGTCGGCGAGCACCACCGCGCCGAGCGCGCCCACGCACAACTCCTCCCACAGGAACCAGAAGCGCTCCTGCCCGGGCGTGCCGAAGAGGTAGAGGACGTGCCGCTCGTCCAGGGTGATCCGGCCGAAGTCCAGTGCAACGGTCGTGGTCGCCTTGGTCTCCACCCCCTCCAGGGCGTCGGCCGTCTCGCTCAGCCCGCTGAGCAGCTCCTCGGTGCGCAGCGGTTCGATCTCGCTCACGGCGCCCACGAAGGTGGTCTTGCCCGCCCCGAACCCGCCCGCGACCAGGATCTTCAGCGTCGTGGGCAGTACGGCCCCACGCACACCACGCGCATCGCGTGCGCCGCGCACGCCACGCACGCCGGGCGCGTCGGCCGCATCACGCGCTTCAGCCGCGCCGGGCGCGTCACAGTCGTCGACGTAGGCCATCGAGCACCGCCCGCAGCAGGTTGTGGTCGGCGGCGCCGAGGGGCCCGCCACCCGGGAAACGCGGCGCCTGCGCCGTGACCGCCCCGTGTTCCACCAGGTCGGACAGCAGTACCTTGACCACCACCGCGGGCAGCCGCAGCTGTCCGGACAGCTCGGCCACGGTGACGGCCGCCGCGCCCGCGCACAGGCGGAGCGCGAGGGCGTGTTCGGCGCCCAGCGGCCCGCGCGGGCGTACGCCGGTCGCCGTCACCAGCGACAGCAGGTCGAGCGCGACGGCCGGCCGGGTCCGCCCGCCGCTGGCGGTGTACGGGCGCATCACCCGGCCCGCCGAGTCGTCGAGCCACGGCGTGTCCCGCGGGGCTCCGCCGTGCGGGGCGCGGGCCCGCATCACTCCGCGGCGCCGGCGGGTCGGCGCGGCGGAGCCGCCAGGTACGGGCGGACGCTTTTGACCAGCATCGCCATCTCGTAGCCGAGGACGCCCGCGTCGGCCTCCCGGTCGGCGAGGACCGCCAGGCAGGTGCCCGATCCGGCGGCGGACACGAAGACGAGGGCGGTGTCGAGCTCGACCACCACCTGCCGGACCTCCGCGCCGTCCCCGAACCGGGATCCGGCACTGCGCCCGAGGGAGTACAGCCCGGACGCCAGGGCCGCCAGGTGGTCGGCGCTGTCGTCGTCGAGGCCGTGCAGGCAGGTGACGAGGCCGTCGGCGGTGAGGAGGACCGCGCTCCGGGTGTAGGGGACCCGCTGGACAAGGCCGCCGAGCAGCCAGTCGAGGTCCGAGAGCCGGCTGGTCTTCGTCGCCGCTTCGCCGCCCATGGGGGTGCGCTCCTTGCCGGGGTGGGGGGTCGGGGTCGGGGTGGGGGTGGACGGGGTCATGTCTGGTTCTCCGACTGGGCGAGGCCGTAGCCCCGTTGGAAGGCGGCCATCAGGCCCGGATCGTGCACGGGTTGCTCCGGGGCATCCGCCCTGCGCGGGGCGGGGGCGTCCCGCAGCTGCGGGGCGAGGTGCTCCTGGGCCCGGCGCCGGGGCAGGGGCGGCCGGTCCGGGTCCGTACGGGCGGCCGGCACGGACGCGGCTGCCGACCCGGGTACGGGTACCGGAACGGGTACGGGCGTCGGGCCCGTCGGCTCCGGCAGGCCGTCCCCCAGGCCGAGGTCCAGTCCCAGGGCCAGCCCCGGCTCGGCGCCCACCGGCCCCATCGGCTGCACCGGCCCCGGCGGCCCCACCGGCTCCGGTCGCGGATCGGGGCGTACGTCCGGCCGGGCGGCCGGGCGCGGTGCGTTCGCCGCCCAGGTCGGCGTCGGGGGGGCCGGGTGGACCGGGTGGGTCGCGGCCGTGGCTGCCTGATCCGGGGCGGGCGCCTGAGCAGGCACCCGGACCGTCTCGGCGCCCGACCGCGCCACCGGCGGATCCGGCCGCCCGCGCGGGGCCGCCGGCTCCGGGCGTTCCCGAAGCGGCATGCCCACCCGCACCGGCTCCAGCGGCGGGAGCACCGCCTGGCTCTGCCCGGTCCCCCACGAGGTGGCCCGGGAGCCCCCCTGCGCATCGGCGGCGCCGGGCGCCTCCGCGCCGAGCAGCTCCTGCGGGAGCACGAGCACGGCCAGCACACCGCCGTAGATGTTCGACTTGAGCTCGACGGCGATTCCGTGCCGGCGCGCCAGCGCCGAGACCACGTACAGGCCGATCCGGCCGTCCGCCAGCAGATGGCGCACGCTGATCTGGTCGGGGTCGACCAGCAGCGCGTTCATCCGGTGCTGCTCCGCGGCCGGCAGGCCCAGTCCGCGGTCCTCCACCTCCACGGCGATCCCGGCGGTGACCCGCTCGGCGCGCACCACCACATCGGTGTCGGGGGCGGAGAACACGGTTGCGTTCTCGATCAGTTCGGCCAGCAGGTGCACCACGTCGGCGACGGCGTGTCCGCGCACGGTTCCGCCGGACGGGGGCACGACCTTGACCCGGGTGTACTGCTCGACCTCCGCGACCGAGGAGCGCAGCACCTCGCTCAGGTCGATGGGCCGGGTCCACTGACGCCGGGAGGCCGCGCCGCCGAGCACGGCCAGGTTCTCGGCGTGACGGCGGATCCGGGTGGCGAGGTGGTCGACGTGGAAGAGCTCCTTGAGCAGGTCCGGGTCCTCGACGGTGTCCTCCAGCTCGTCGAGCAGCGAGATCTCCCGGTGCACGAGGGACTGCAGGCGGCGCGCGAGGTTGACGAAGACCTCGACCTTGCGGTCGTTGTCGGTCGGGGTGATCGGGCCGGCCAGCCGTACGAGCGTCGCGTGCGCCTGTTCCCGGGCGCCGCGCAGCTCCTGGGAGAGCAGCCAGAACTCGTCCACCCGTTTCGGGTCGGTGCCCGGCGGCGTTCCGGTCGGACCGCCGCGGACCGGGCGCGCCGGGGGCTCCCCCCGCTCCAACCGCTCGGCGACGGCGCGCAGTTCCTGGCGCCCGCGCACGCTGGAGCGGCGCAGGGCCTCGCAGCGGTCGCGGACGGCCTTGGCGGAGCGCTGGGCGCCGAGCAGGGCTGCGGCCAGGGCGCCGAGGACGAGCAGCCCGCACCCGGTGAGCACGGGCCACAGACGGGCGTCGCGCTCGCCCGCGCCGCCACCGAGCTGCAGGGTGAAGATGACCGCGGCCGCGCCGCTGAGGCCCGCTGCGAGGGTGGGCAGTACGGCGGCACGGACCAGCTGGGGCCGTATCTGCCGGCCGGGACCGGTGACGGCGTGTCTCGACGGGGCGTGGCGGGCGGCGCGGAGTCCGGACATCGGCGTCCTCTGGGTGGGGCCCGGGCCCCCAGCGGTTCCGGGGCCCGGTGTGGATCACGGTGTTGATCACCGGATACCCACGCTAGACCGCACGCTCCCGCCCCCGGCGGCGAGTTGGGGAACTTCACCGGGCGGCTTCCCGCTCCCGGTGGAGCGCTCGTACGGAAGCCCGAATCCGCCGGGGAGCGCGCACCGGCCCGGCTCCGCCCGATGCGCCGCCCCACCGACGGCCGCCCCGCAGCGGGTGTTTCGTCAGCTGGTGAAGCTTGCGGTGGCGGCGATGGCCTCGCCGCCACCCGCGGGTTCGGCCCAGCCGTTCCACGTGCCGCTGTTGTAGTCGCCGTCGCGCTCGATGATCCGGTTGTCGCCGGTGACGGCGAAGACGTGGTTGACGCCGTTCGCGGCGGCGCTGGTGAGCCGCTTCAGGCCGTCGCCGCCCATGTCGCTCCAGCCGTTCCAGCTGCCGGCGGCGTAGTCGCCGTCGCTGTTGTGATACCGGCCGCCGAGGCTGATGGCGCCGAGGTGGACGGTGGTGTCACTGGCCGAGGCGGTGATGTCGAGGGCCTTGAAGCCGCCGACGGGGCCGGCGACGGTCCAGGCTCCCCAGGCGCCCGCGGCGTAGTCGGCGGTCAGCTCGATGATCTGGTTGCCGGCGTCGGTGGCGAAGATGTGGTTGACCCGGTCGGTGGTGGTGGCGCTGGTGACGCGCTTGAGGCCGGTGCCGCCGTGGTCGGTCCAGCCGTTCCACCTGCCGGCGGTGAAGTCCCCGTCGGTGTTGTAGAGGCGTCCGTCGGTACCGATCGCCACGAGGTGGACGGTGTCGCCGTAAGAGGAGGCCGACAGGGCGGTGAACGTACGGGAGTTCGTGCCGTCGATGGCGGGGGTGAACCAGCCGGACCAGGTGCCCGTCGTGCGGTCACTGTCGTTCTCGTAGACCTTGTCGTCGCTGCCGAGTGCGAAGACCCGGTTGACCGGACCGGTGCCCGCGCCGGCCAACTCCTTGGGTGTGAAGGCGCCCCGGCTGCTCCAGCCGCTCCACTGGCCGGCGGTGAAGTCGCCCTCGGCACTGAACAGGTCCCCGTTCGCAGCGATCCGCTGCAGGTGCACCGTCTCCTTGAGCCGCGGTGCGTCCGGCCGGGCCGGACCGCCGGTGAACCAGTGCAAGGAGTAGGCCTGGTCCAGGGAAGCGGCGAAGGGCTGCGCCAGCCTGGCGTATCCGGCGTCGTTCGGGTGCAGGCCGTCGGCCATCTGCGCGGGGTGCGTACTGTCCGTGCGGTTCGGCGCCGTCAGCGCGGGTGCGTCGACGAATGTGAAGTGCTTGCCCGCACCCTGTTCAGCAGCCTCCAGCTGCTTCATCCGCTGGTTGTACTGGGCGACCGGCCGGGAGAGGTCCTGATAGTTCCATCCCGGGGTCGACGGGATCAGCCCCTGCATGATGACGGTGACCCCGGGCCGGGCGGCGAAGATCTGGTTCACGAGGGCAGTGGCCCGGTTTGCGGCCTGGCCGGGGTCCGCGCCCTGGTTGAGGTCGTTGATCCCGATGTGCAGGAGTACGACGTCGGGGTCGGCGCCCTCAAGCCAGCGGTTCACGCCGAGGCGGATGCGCTCGATGGTGTAGCCCGCGTGCCCCTCGTGCTCGGCATCCGGCATCGGTCCGTGGGAGAGGGAGCCGACGAAGTCGAGGGAGTAGCGGGACTGCTGGGCGGCGATCGCCTGGAGCGGCAGCCGGTAGCCGCCTTCCTTCGAACTGCCCTGGCCGTAGGTGATCGAGTCACCGAGAGGCATCACGCGGACCACAGGCGTCGCCGGTGCGGCCGAAACCGGTGTCCATCCGAGGAACGGGGCGGCCCCCGCCGCCAGGACGGCAGCAGCGCGGGCCAGAACTCCGAGGCGGTTCAAGGGTCTCCTTGTGGCAGCCGCCTGGCCCGGCACTCACGAGTGCCGGGCCAGGCGGCCGAAGAGCGAAGCGATGGTCAGGTCGGTGAAGCCTTGGCGGTGGCGGCTCACGGCCGGCTCCTGCACCGCCGACGGCTTCCGTCCCATTGTCCCAGGCCACCGGTGGGCCGCTTGGAGCAGGCCACCAGCCGGCATCGCCACCTCGAACGCGACCCGCACCGGGCCGTAACGGTCGCGACTCCGCGACCGTCCGGGCTCACCAGCACGCCGCCGGGGCCCTCGGGCGGGCAGTCACGAGGCGCCCCGGCCGGCGAGCCCGCCGACCATGCCCCGTCAGGACCTGACGGTCTCCGGTTCCCCGTGGGCCGTCACCGGCGGGCGGCCGGTCGTGGCCGGCCGGGACGCCGCGACGGGGGCGGGCGGCGCCGGGGTGGCGAAGGGACGCCACCACGGGTCGGTCGGCAGCGCGGCCGTGTCCCCCGGCTCGAAGGGCCGGCCCGGGATCGGCAGCGCGACCGCCGCCCCGGCTGCCTCCGCCGCCGCCAGGGTGCCTTCGCCGGGCTCCTCCCACGGGTGGGGGGCCAGGTTGAAGGTGCCCCAGTGGATCGGCAGCATCGTGCCGTGCGGGATGCCGCCTTGGAGGTCGAGGTGGGCGCGCATGCCCTCCTCGGGCGTCATGTGGATGTCCGGCCAGTACTCCGAGTACGCCCCGATCTGGATCATCGTGGCGTCGAAGGGGCCGTGCGCGGCGCCGATCTCGGCGAACCCGGGGAAGTAGCCGGTGTCACCGCTGTGGTAGATGCGGTGCTCGTCGCCCGCGACCACCCAGGAGGCCCAGAGGGTGTGCTGCTGGTTTCGCAGTCCGCGCCCGCAGAAGTGGCGCGCGGGAGTGGCCGTCAGGGACAGGCCGGCGACGTCGGTGCTCTCGTTCCAGTCGAGCTCGCGCATCCGGTCCTCGGAGACGCCCCAGCGCTCCAGGTGGGCCCCGACGCCCAGCGGGACCACGAAGACCGTGTCCGTCCCGACCAGCTCCTTGATCGTCGGCAGGTCGAGGTGGTCGTAGTGGTCGTGGGAGATCACCACGGCGTCGACCGGCCCCAGCGAGGCCAGCGGCACCGGCACGGGGTGCAGCCGCTTGGGCCCGGCGAAAGGGAAGGGGGAGCACCGCTCGCCCCAGACCGGGTCGAACAGCACGCGCCGCCCGTCGATCTCCGCGAGCACGCTGGAATGCCCCATCCAGGTCAGGCGCAGTCCGCTGACCGGCGGCTTCGCCAGCTCGGCGAGCGTGGTCGGGTAGACCGGAACGGGGGCGCCGGGGTTGCGCCGGATCCGGTGCTCCTTGTCGAAGTAGATCTTCGCGAACTCGCGCATCGAGCCGGAGGGCCTGGTCCGGGCCCCGAGCGGGTTCTGGAAGACGCCGTCGGCGAAGTTCGGCGAACGCTGGATCCGCTCCAGCCGTGCACCGGACGGATCCGCGCCGAAGGATTCGGGCCGCAGGGCGCGCAACCGTGGACGCAGGGGACGGGAGCCGGTCAAAGCGCCTCCTGGGAGGATGGGGCGGAAGGGGCGGTCGCGGACCGTGCGCCGGTCCACGCCACTCCCAACGCACACCGGCCCCGAAGGATTCCGCTCCCCGCTCCCTTCCCTCCGGCTCCCCCGCCGCAACCGCGACCACCGGCACCTGCGGCTGCGCCTACAGCGGCAGCAGATCCGGGCGCTTCGCCTCCACGTGGTCCCCGGAGGACTCCCCGCGCAGCCGCCGGCCGATCCACGGGACCAGGTGCTCGCGCGCCCAGAGGACGTTGTCCCGGGTCACGTCCACCGAGCCGCGCGGCTGTTGCGGCGGCCACGGCTGGTCGGGGTCCGCCGGCACCTCCAGCCCCAGCACCTGGGCGGCACGCAGCGCGACCCGGGTGTGCCCCTCGGGCGAGAGGTGCAGCCGGTCGTCGTCCCAGGCCCGCCGATCCTGGACGGACTTCAGCGACCAGAGGTCGAGCACCGGGCACCCGTACCGGTCGGCGATGGCGCGCACGTGTGCGCTGTACGTCGCCACCTTGCCCCGCAGGTGCTTGAGGACCGGCACGCCCCGGGTGTCGAAGCCCGTGGTGATCATGACCAGTCCGACGGCTCCGGTCAGGTCGGCGACGGCCGCCTCGAAGCGCTCCGCCACGGCGTCCGGGTCGCTGCCGGGTCGGATGATGTCGTTGCCCCCCGCGCAGAAACTCACCAGGTCCGGGGCGAGTTCCTTGGCCCTGGGCACCTGTTCGGCCACGATCTGGTCGAGGAGGCGCCCTCGTACGGCCAGGTTCGCGTACCGGAAGTCGTGCTCTTCGCGCTGATCGGCCAGGAGGACGGCCAGCCGGTCCGCCCAGCCGACGAAGCTCCCCCCGGGTCCCGGATCCCCCACGCCCTCGGTGAAGCTGTCCCCGATCGCCGCGTACGAGCCGATGGTCTTGAGTGTCGTCGTCGTCGCTGCCACGAGGCCTTATCCTCCACCTCGGCGCGTGACTTACGCCACCGTAGGCAGGGGTTGACGGACCGTGATCTATACCACGAGGCGGGTGCGGAATAACAGCGCGTGAGGCCGGGACCCCCCTCGGGCCCCGGCCTCACGCGGATCTGGACGCCCCCCGGCCTCGGGAGGTGTCAGATGCTGACGCCCTTGGAGCGGAGGTAGGCCAGCGGGTCGACGTCCGAGCCGTAGGACGGGCCGGTGCGGATCTCGAAGTGCAGGTGCGGGCCCGTCGAGTTGCCGGTGGAGCCGGAGAGGCCGATCTGCTGCCCGGCGGCCACGCTCTGGCCGACCGAGACGGACAGCTGCGACAGGTGGCCGTACTGGGAGTACTTGCCGTCCTCGTGCCGGATGACGACCTCGTTGCCGTACGCGCCGCCCCATCCGGCGGAGACCACGGTGCCGGCGCCGACCGCCTTGACGGAGGTGCCGGAGCTCGCGACGAAGTCGACACCGGTGTGGTAGCCGCTGGACCACATGGCGCCGGGCGTCTTGTACTGGGTGGAGATCCCGCCGCCGACCGGGGCGACGAAGCCGGCGGCGGTGGCCGTCCGGCTCTTCGCGGCAGGTGCCGGCGCGGCCTCGGCCGCGGCCTGCGGAGCCTGGGCCTTCGCCTTGGGCGCCGGGGCCTGCTTCTCGGCGGGGGCCTGCTTCTCGGCCGGGGCCTGACTCTGGACCGGGGCCTGCTTGCGGGCGGGGCCGTGCGGGGCAGCCGCGGCCTCGGCGCCGAGGGTCAGCTTGAGGCCGGGGTGGATCAGGGACGGGTCGGCGCCGACGGCCTCGCGGTTGTCGGCGTACAGCTGCTGCCAGCCGCCCGCGAGGTGGCGCTCCGCGGCGATCTTGGAGAGATGGTCGCCGGGCACCACGGTGTAGACGGTCGGAGCGGCGGCGGGAGCGGCCTGGAGCGCGGCCGGAGCCTGGGGGGCCTGCACGGGAGCGGCGAGGGGAGCCGCGGCCGGGGCGCCGGCCGCCTGGGCGCCGGAGGCACCCATCAGCGGCAGGGCGAGGGCCGCGCCGCCGGTGCCGGCAACGGCGAAACCACGCGCGAGGGAGCGGGACTTGGGACGGCGGTGCTTACCCTTTGCAGGCATGGCGAATTCCTCTCCGTCGCCTGCGAGGTGAGCTGTCGGGTTCGGACTGGAGATGTCCGGCCGGACAGGAACAGCACCTGTACGGCTTCACCCCGAGCTGTCCGGAAGAAAGATCCGGAGCAGCGGCTTACCTGGTTCCCCCGCTCCTGCCGCGCGCGTGAATAGTCGGGTGCGGTTCCCGGATGGCGGCAGGATTCGGCGGTCCATCCGGATCGGGGCGAACCTAATCCAGCCGGACCGTACGGAACAAGCCATGAATTACCCATCAGTTTCCCGGCAGTGGGGGATCGGCGGAATTCCGGTCACCCTGCGTCCATTCCACGGCGGCAACAACCCTCCCCACAGGGCAATTCGAGAACCGCGATCAGGCACGCACGGTCACCGTATGATCTGGCTCACGGGCGGGGACGCGATCTACCCTTCTGTACAGGCAGGTTGCGTCCAAGTGGTCCAAATTCGGACATCCGCGACGATACGGAGGAGAATTCCGTGACCCAGCAGATACCCCACACCCCACCGGTGGAACCTGAGCTGGTCGGAGTGCGCAACTTCCGCGACGTGGGTGGCCTGCCGACCACCGACGGGCGCAGGATCAAGCCGGGACGACTGTTCCGAAGCGGACATTTGGCACATGCCACCGAAAAGGACACGGAATTCCTCGCCTCGCTGGGCCTGCACACCATCTTCGACTTCCGCAACGACGCGGACCACGCCCTGGAGGGCCTCGACGTCGAGCTGCCGGGCGTCCGCAACGTCAACATCCCCCTGTCCGATCCAGCCGACGGGCGGGAGTTCTGGACGATGGTCCGCGAAGGCGGTCTCGACCAGCTCCGCGCCCTCCTCGGTGACGGGAAGGGCGCCGCCCGGATGACCGCCTCGTACCGCTCGATGGTCAGGAACCGCACCGGCGAGCACAGCCGGGTCGTGCACGCCCTCGCCGACGCGAGCGTCCCGGCCCTCATGCACTGCGCGGCCGGGAAGGACCGGGCGGGGCTGTCGATCGCCGTCACCCTGCTCGCGCTGGGCGTGGACCGGGAGGCCATCACCGCGGACTACATGGAGTCGAACGCCCCGCACCGCCGCTACCGGATGCGCCGCGCGGGCGAGCCGTCCGAGGCCCACTCCCCCGAGGTGGTGGAACTGATCACCCCGCTCTTCGAGGCCCGTGCGGAGTACCTCACCGCCGCCTTCGACACCATCGACGATCACTGGGGCGGCCTCGACCGCTATCTGGCCGAGGGCCTCCGGCTCACGCCCGCGACCCTCACCCGCCTGCGCGAGCACCTGCTCGACTAGGTCGCGTCGTCCGGCACCCGTCGGCCCTGACCCGCGCATCGCGGGGCAGGGCCGACGCGCAGGGCCGACGGGCGGCCCCGACGGGCGGCGGCGAACCGGCGGAATGAACAGGGCAGTTGCCCGGTTGGCGTCTTCGGCAAGATCATCCGACGAGGGAGCCGAAGTGACCCGCATCGCCTTCACCCTGCCCGTCAACGGAGACGACGACACGGCCGAGCCCCGCCTGACCCGGGAGGACGTCTGGGCCGGGCTGGTGGCCAAGGCCGCCGATCCGCTGCCGTACGTCTGCGCCATCACCGAGTGCACCGTGCTGTCCCGCGGCCCGCAGGGCCTGGTCCGTGAGGTCGTGCTGGGCGGCGACCGCTTCCGCGAGGACGTGGTCTTCGACAGCGGTCGGCGGGTGGCCTTCCACCGCGCCGACGACAGGGCCGTGTGGACCGTCAACAACGACATCGGCGAGGACGACCGCGGCAGGCTCGCGCTCACCTTCAGCGGCTAGTACGCCGACGAGCTCCCGCCGGAGGAGGCCGAGCGCCGGCGCACGGCCATGGCCGAGGCCGTCGCCCACACGGTGGCCGTGATCCGCCGCGCCAAGGCGTCTGACCGCCCTACCCTCCCCCACGGCCCGGCCGGGCCCCCGGCCCGTGTGCCGGCTGCCGCGGCGACCGGCACACGGGCCGGCCGTCAGCGGTTGCCGACGGCCTGCTTCACCAGCGTCCTGCCGAAGTCCCACATCAGTCCGCCGCCCTCGTGCGCCTCGTCCATCACCGCGCGGAAGGCGGTGACGAAGCGGTCGACGTCCGCCTCGTCGATGATCAGCGGCGGGATCAGCTTGATGACCTCCAGGTGGTCGCCCGAGACCTGGGTGAGGATCCGGTGCTTCTGGAGCAGCGGCACCACCACCATCTGCGCGAAGAGCCCCTTGCGGGCCCCCTGGAGCATGGTCCACCGGCTGCGCAGGCCCAGCGAGTGCGGGCGGCCGAACTCGATGCCGATCATCAGGCCGCGCCCCCGCACCTCGTGCAGCAGCTCGTACTCGCCCACCAGCGCCGCGAGGCGGCCGCGCAGCAGGTCTCCCGTCGCGCGGGCCCGGGCGACCACCGCCTCGTCCTCCATGACGCAGAGCACCGCCAGTCCGGCCGCCATCGCCTGGGCGTTGGAACCGAAGCTGGCGGAGTGCACCAGGACCCGGTCCATGGACGAGTAGACCTTCTTGAAGATCCAGTCCTTGCCGAGGGTCGCACCGACCGGCACGTAGCCGCCCGACAGCGCCTTCGCCACGCAGACCAGGTCCGGTTCCACGCCCGGCTCGTGCTGGTAGGCGTAGAAGTCACCGGTCCGCCCGAGGCCGGTCTGTACCTCGTCCGCGATCAGCAGCGCCTTGTGCCGGTGCAGCAGTTCCTGGGCGCCGGACAGGAAACCGGGCGGGGCGGCGAGGACGCCCTTGCCCTGGATCGGCTCGACCACGAGGGCGGCGACGTCACCGCGCCCCAGCTCCCGCTCCAGGGCGGCCAGATCGCCGAGGGGGATCCCGGTGTCGGGCAGCAGCGGTGCGAAGCCGTCCCGGAAGCCGGCCTCGCCGTTGACGGAGAGCGAGCCGGTGGTGAGCCCGTGGAAGGCGTGGTCGCAGTAGAGGATCCTGGGCCGCCCGGTGGCGTACCGGGCGAACTTCAGGGCCGTCTCCACCGCCTCGGTGCCGCTGTTGCCGAAGAAGACCCGGTCCAGGTGGGGGCTGTACGAGAGCAGCTTCTCGGCCAGCAGTCCGGGCAGCGGCTGGCAGTCGAAGCGGGTGAGGTCGGCGAGCTGGGCGTCGAGGACGTCGTGCAGGGCCTGGCGGACGACCGGGTGGTGGCGGCCCAGGCCCATCACCCCGAATCCCGCGAGCATGTCGAGGTAGTCGTTGCCCTCGGCGTCCCAGAAGTGGGCGCCCTCGGCCCGCTCGTAGACCTTGTCGAAGCCGATGGTGTGCAGCATCCGGGGCAGCTGGTGGTTGAGGTGGCGCGTGTGCAGCTCGTAGCGTTCGGCGCCGCGCTCGGCCAGCAGGGCGCCGAGGTCGAAGCCCGTGCACCGGCCGCCCGCCCCCGCGTGGCCGGTGCTCATGCCGACGCGTCCCGGTTGGCGGCGATCGTCTCCCGGGCCGCGCGCAGGGACTCCTTGAGCGAGCCCATGGTGGCGAGGACGGCGGTCGGCTCGTAGCCGCAGTGCGCCATGCAATTCGCGCACCGCGGGTCCTTTCCGCGGCCGTACTTGCTCCAGTCGGTTTCCTCGATCAGTTCCCGGTACGTCGGCACGTAGCCGTCGCTCATCAGATAGCAGGGGCGCTGCCAGCCGAAGAGGGAGTAATTCGGAATGGCCCAGGCGGTGCAGGGGAAATCGACCTTGCCTTCCAGGAAGTCCAGGAAGAGCGGGGAGTGGTTGAGCCGCCAGCGCCGCCGGTTTCCGCCCGCGAAGGCCTTCCTGAAGAGTTCGCGGGTCTGTTCGACGCCCAGGAAGTGCTCCTGGTCGGGGGCCTTCTCGTAGGCATAGGCGGGCGAGATCATCATTTCGTCGACCTTCAGGTCGTCGTTGAGGTAGTTGAGCACCTCGATGATGGTCTGCGGGGTGTCCGTGTTGAAGAAGGTGGAGTTGGTGGTCACGCGGAAACCACGCCTCTTCGCCTCCTTGATGGCGGCGACCGCCTCGTCGAAGACGCCTTCCTTGGCCACCGACTCGTCGTGCCGATCGCGCAGCCCGTCGATGTGGACGGCGAAGGCGAAGTACGGGGAGGGGGTGAACTTCTCGATCTTCTTGCGGAGCAGCATCGCGTTGGTGCAGAGGAAGACGTACTTGCGCCTCGCCACCAACTGCCGCACGATCTCGTCGATCTGCGGATGCATCAGGGGCTCGCCGCCCGCGATGGACACCATGGGCGCGCCGGATTCAAGGACGGCACCGACCGCCTGGGCCACCGGCATGCGCTGCTTGAGCACGCCGGCCGGGTGCTGGATCTTCCCGCACCCCTCGCAGGCCAGGTTGCAGGCGTAGAGCGGTTCCAGCTCGACGATCAGCGGGAACTTCTCACGCTTGCGGAGCTTCTGTTCGAGAAGATAGGTCCCGACCCTGATGGACTGTCGCAGCGGCATGGCCATCTGGCTCACCTCCTGGGGAGCAGCAAAGAACGGTGCCAGTCATAAAACGCGGGCAGTACGGCACGCAGTACACGGAAGGCCGATATTCCACCGCGGACGGTGCCGATGCGGACGAGCTCGTGCTCCGGAGCGTCCACGATCACCCGGACGGCCGCAACCGGACGGCCGGGGCCGCGTGCGGCGCCGCCGCTCGCGGCCCAGAGGGTGGCCGCCGACTCCATGTCGACCGCGATGGCGCCGGTGGCCCGCAGGTGTGCGCGCTCCTGGCCGCGGACGACGTGGTCGGATCCGGTCAGGGCGCCGCTGTGCACGGTCCGGCCGGGGGCGGCCCGGGCCAGTGCCTCGGCGAGCAGGGCGGTCCCGGCGCAGGGGACGGTGCCCCGCGGGTCCCGGGTCTCCTCGGCGACGACCAGGTCGCCGGGGTGCATCCCCGGGACCAGTCCGGCGCAGAACCCGGTGGCGAGGACCGCGGCCCCGCTCAGACCCGGCTCGGCGAGCGCCCGGCCGACGGCCCGTTCGGCGGCGCGCGGGCCCATGCCCGTACGCAGCAGGGCGTAGCCCTCGGGGGCGCGGCGGGACCCGCGGTCACCGCCGCCGCGCAGGGCCGCCTGCTCGATGCGCAGGGCGCAGGCCACCAGCAGCGGCAGCCCGGCTCCGGGGGCGCCGGGCCGGGCGGGGCTCATCAGCGCTCCCCCGGCGCGAACGGTTCCCCGTACAGGTAGCGGCCGAGTGCGGTGAGCGGGAACACCTGCCGGTACAGGTGGTAGTTGATGGAGAAGTCCCAGGGGAATCCGGTGCCGGTGAAGTACGGCTCGTCCCAGGAGCCGTCCTCGCGCTGGCTGTCCACCAGGTACGCGATGCCGCGCTCCACCGCCTTCGACTCCCGCTCCCCCGCGGAGAGCAGCGCCATCAGGGCCCACGCGGTCTGCGAGGGGGTCGAGGCGCCCCTGCCCGCCCACCCGGGGTCCCGGTAGGAGCGCTGGTCCTCGCCCCACCCGCCGTCCTCGTTCTGTACGGTCTCCAGCCAGCGCACGGCCCGCCGGATCGCGGGATGGGCCGGGGCGATCCCGGCGGTGGTCAGCGCCGGGACCACCGAGCCCGTCCCGTACACGTAGTTGGTGCCCCAGCGGCCGAACCAGCTGCCGTTCGGCTCCTGTTCGGCGAGCAGCCAGGCGATGCCCCGCCGGGTCCGGGGGTCGGCGGCCCTGCCTTCGACGGCGAGCATCTCCACCACGTGGGCGGTGACGTCGGCCGACGGCGGGTCGATGACCTCGCCGAAGTCGCAGAAGGGCAGGCGGTTGGGGAAGGGGCTGGTGTTGTCGGCGTCGAAGGCACCCCAAGCGCCGTTGCGCGACTGCATGCCGAGGTTCCAGGAGACCCCGCGGGCGATGGCCGCCTCGACGCGGGCCGGCCGCGGGTGCTTGATCCGGCGCAGGGCGAGGACGACTTCGGCGGTGTCGTCGATGTCGGGATAGTTGTCGTTGTGGAACTCGAACGCCCAGCCGCCGGGGGCCAGTCCGGGCCGCCGTACGGCCCAGTCGCCGGTGCGGACGATCTCCTCGCCGAGCATCCAGTCGGCGGCCCTGACCAGGGCCGGGTGGTCGGGGGGCAGGCCCGCGTCGGCGAGGGCGATGGCGGCGAGGCAGGTGTCCCAGACCGGGGACTGGCAGGCCTCGATCATCCGGGCGCCGTCCTCGCGCCACACGGCGAACCGGTCCAGGGATTCCAGGCCGGCCCGCATGACGGGGTGCCCGAGGTCGTATCCGAGCAGGTGCAGGGCGATGATCGAATACACGGCGGGCGGCTGGATGCCGCCCCAGCAGCCGTCGTTCTCCTGGCGCTCGATGATCCAGCGGGCAGCGGTGTCCATGGCCGCCTTGCGCAGCCGGCGGGGGGCGAACCGCCGGTAGACGTGCAGGGCCCGGTCCATCCGCTGGAAGGCGCCCTCCCAACTGGCCAGCGGGGCCGGGCGGGTGGCCGGGAAGGGTCGCCGGGCGTCGGTGTGCAGCTCGTCGAGGGCGAAGGGGGCCGGGCGGACCGGCCGCTTGGCGGAGACCACGGTCAGCGGGACGATGGTCTGGCGGGCCCAGCAGCCGAAGTCGTAGATGTTCAACGGCACCCAGGGCGGCAGGAAGACCAGCTCGGGCGGGAGTTCGGGCAGGTGGTCCCAGCTCCACCAGCCGAACAGGGCCAGCCAGACGCGGGTGAAGACGCGGGCGGCGGCGATCCCGCCGTGGGCCCGGATCCAGGCGGAGGCGCGCGCCATGTGCGGGGCGTCCGGGGCGTCTCCGGCCAGGCGCAGGGCGACGTACGCCTCGATGGTGGCGGAGAGTTCGGGCGGTCCGCCGTGGAAGGTGGCCCAGGTGCCGTCCTCGCGCTGCTCACCGCGGATGAACAGGGCGGCGGCCCGGGTGGTGGCCTCGTCCCGGATGCCGAGGAACTGCCGCAGCAGGAGGTCCTCGGCGTCCATGGTGACGTTGGTCTCCAGGTCGCCCTTCCACCAGCCCTCGGGGTCCTGGCGGTCGAGCAGGTGCCGGACCGCCCGCGCGGTGGCGGCCTGCACGGCCTGCGTCCCGCTCCCGGCCCGGCCGGACCAGGAGGGCGCTGCGGGCGGGTCCCCCGGGGCCCCGGCCGGGTCCGCGAGCCCCGTGCCCGGGAGCGGTCCCGGGAGGCTCCCCGCCTGCCGGGCGGTCCGCACGGGCACGGCGCCGGCCACGGCCCCGCCGTCCTCCGGATCAGCGCCGCAGGCACCGGCACTGTCGGTCGTCGCTGTCATGGCTTCCCCTTACGTGCAGTGTCCTGTCCTCTGCTGTGCTGGGGTCTGCCGTCGGCCGGCGCTCCTGTCAGGAGGCGCCGGCCGGCGACTGGCGAGTCATATGCGTGGGTGGACGGCCCGGATGGCGGTCACCTCTTGCGCACGACGACGAAATCGGCGAGGGCGACGAGCTGTTCCCGCACCCGCTGGGGCATGTCCACCTCGTCCAGGGCCCGGATCGCCACGGCGTGCTGGCGGCGGGCCTCCTCCGCGGTCCACGCGCGGCCGCCCGCCGCCTCGATGAGCGCCGCACGGGCGGCGAACTCCTCCTCCGAGAAGTTCTCGAAGTCGTTGCTCTTGGCGTCCGCGGCGAGCAGCTGCGCCAGCTCCTCGCAGGCGGGTCCGCCCGCGGCGAGCGCGGCGACGACCGGCAGGGACTTCTTGCGCTGGCGCAGGTCGCTCCAGGTCTGCTTGCCGGTGGACTCCGGGTCCCCCCAGATGCCGAGGAGGTCGTCGACGGCCTGGAAGGCGAGGCCCAGGTGGTAGCCGTACTCCTCCAGCTTGTCGGCCGTACGGTCGTCCGCCCCGCCGAGGACGGCGCCGATGGAGACCGCGCAGGCGAGCAGGGCGCCCGTCTTGTTGCCCTCCATCTCCAGGCACTCCTCGACGCTGACGCGCTCGCGGTGCTCGTAGGAGATGTCCTGCGCCTGGCCGTCGATGAGCTTGCGGCTGGCGGTGGTCAGGCGGCGCGTGGCCCGGCCCGCCTCGACGGTGCCGAGTTCCAGCAGCACCTCGTTGGCGAGGGCGAAGAGCGCGTCGCCGACGAGGATGGCCTGCGCCGGTCCGTGCACCTTCCACACCGTGTCGCGGTGGCGGCGCTGCTCGTCGCCGTCCATCAGGTCGTCGTGCAGCAGCGAGAAGTTGTGGACCAGCTCGACGGCGACGGCGCCCGGGATGCCGACCTCGGGCACCGCGCCGGCGGCCTCGGCCGACAGGAGGGCGAGCGCGGGGCGCACGGCCTTGCCGCCGTCGCCGTCCGCCGGGTTGCCCTGGGCGTCGATCCAGCCGAAGTGGTAGGCGGCGACGGTGTCCATGGGAGCCGCGAGCCGGTCGACCGCGGCGCGGAGCGCGGGAGTCGACAGTGCGCGGCCGCGCTCCAGGAGGGCGAGGGTGTCCGCCTTCTCCGCACCGGCCGCGCCCATACCGGCATCCGTGTTCTCGACTGCCGGGTTCCCCGGGTTCACTGGCTCTCCTCTGTTTCCTGTACGTGCTGCTGTGCGGGTCGTGCCGGTGGTCGTCATACCGCCTCCTGCAGGGGGTGCTCGCGGTGGCGGCCGAGCATGCCGAGGGCGGCGTGTGCCGCACTCAGTCCGCTGCGTACGGCGCCCTCCATCGTCGCGGGCCAACCGGTGGCGGTCCACGCACCGGCGAGGTAAAGGCCCGGCGTGTCGGTCCGCGCACCGGGGCGCAGCCGGCCGACGCCGGGGGTGGGGGCGAACGTGGCGGTCCGCTCCCGGGTCACGAAGAAGTCCCGTACTTTGGCGCCGCGCGCGGCCGGCAGCAGCCGTTCCAGCTCGGGCAGGTACTTCGCGCGCAGCACGGAGACCGGCTCGTCGATGTCGTCCTGGGCGGCCGACTGGGACAGGGCGAGGTACTGGCCGCCGTCGGGCAGTCCGGAGGCGTCGGTCCGGTCGAAGACCCACTGGACCGGGGAGCCGAGCGCGGCGAAGAAGGGCTGCTTGAGCACCTTGCGGTCGTAGACGACGTGGACGTTGAGGATGGGTGCGGTGCCGATGTCGAGGAGCTTGTCCGGGTCGGCCAGGGCGCCGGGCGGGAGCAGTGCGTGCGCCTCGCGCTGCGGGACGGCGAGGACGACGGCGGCGGCGTCGAGCGACTCCGTATCGGTGTCGACCCGCCAGTTCCCTTCCTGCGTACGGGAGACGGCGGTGACGCGGGTGCGCAGTTCGGTGCGTACGCCGGCTGCGTCGAGCGCCTTGCGGGCCAGGGTGTCGTGCAGGTCACCGAGGGGGACCGCGGCCCAGCCGATGTCCGCGGCGCTGTTCTCGGAGAGCAGGCCGGTCTTGAAGACCATGGCGGCCAGGCCCAGCGAGGAGTGGGCGGCGGTGGCGTTGAGCGTCGCGATGCCGACGAGGTCCCACAGGGCCTCGACGGTACGCGGGCTCTGGCCGTAGCGGCCGAGCCAGGTCGCGAAGTCCAGGCCGTCGAGCGCCGGGTCGGCGGGGTCGAGGCGGCGCAGCGCGAGCGCGGCGCGCCCGACGCTCAGGCGTTCGGCGAGGGAGAGGTGGGGGTAGCGGGCGAGCGAGCCGGCCAGGTGCAGGGGCACGGGCAGGGCGCTGCGCCGCAGCCGGCCCAGGCGCGGGCCGCGGGGGTGGGCGACGTCGAGGACCGGTACGTCGAGCCGGTCCTGGAGCGGGGCGAGCGCGGCTCCCTCGATCCGGTCGAGGAACCAGCGGTAGGCGGTGCAGCAGCGCAGGTAGACGTGTTGGCCGTTGTCGACGGTGAGTTCGCCGCGCTTGAAGGAGAAGGCGAGGCCGCCGAGCCGGGGCCGGCCCTCCAGCAGGGTCACCTGCAGGCCCGCGTCGGCGAGTTCGAGGGCGGTGGTGACGCCCGCGAGGCCGCCACCGACGACCACGGCGTGCCGGTCGCTGCCGCTCATGCGTCCTCCCCTGTCGTCCGGCTGCCTGCCGGGACGGCCGTACGGGCGGGTCCCGAGGTGACGGACGCAGGGGCCGCCGCCGGGGTTGCCTGTGCGCGGCGGCCCGGCCCGCGGGGGGTGGTGGTCGGGCTCATCAGATCCGCCTCCGCGTGCTCTGGCGCGAGATGGTGCGGGCGTCGAGGCCGGACAGGCCGCGCACGGCGACGTACGCCTTCTCGTGGGTAGGCAGCGAGACCCGGCCGCGGAGCACGGCGTAGGGCTCACGCTCGATGCGGTCGAGGAGGCGGCGGTAGATGCCGGCCATGGCGGCGACGCAGGCGCCGCTGCGCCGGTCGAGCATGGGCAGCAGCCGGTAGCCCTCGACGAACAGGGCGCGGGCGCGCCGCACTTCGTGGTGGACGAGGCCGGCGAAGTCGGCGTCCGCGGCGACCCGGTCGCTGTGGAAGCCTTCGGTGCAGCCGAACTTGGCGAGGTCCTCGGCGGGGAGGTAGGTGCGGCCGTTGGCGGCGTCCTCACGGACGTCACGCAGGATGTTGGTGAGCTGGAGGGCGAGGCCGAGGGTGTCGGCGTACTCTGCGGCCCGGTCGGCGTCCGCCGCGCCCGGTGTGGTGCCGAACACGCCGAGCGAGAGCCGCCCGATCGCACCGGCCACGCAGCGGCAGTAGGCCTTGAGGTCCTCCCAGGTCTCGTAGCTCTCGCCGCGGACGTCCATGAGGACGCCGTCGATGAGTTCGTCGAGGCCGCCGAGCGGGATCGGGAAGCGGCGCGCGGCGTGGGCGAGGGCGACGGCGACCGGGTCGGTGTCGTCCTCGGCGACCTCCCCGGCCCTGATCCGGCCGAGCTGGGCGCGGGTCTCCTCCAGCCGGGCGAGCTTGGCCCCGGGGGCGAGCGTGCCGTCGCCGATGTCGTCGACGCGCCGGGAGAAGGCGTAGAGCGCGGACATCGCCTGCCGCTTGTCGGTGGGCAGCAGGCGGATGCCGTACGCGAAGTTGCGGGCCTGCGACCCGGTGACGGCCTCGCAGTAGCTGTAGGCCGCGAGGACCGGTGCCGACGGTACGGACGTGTGTGCGAAACCCTCCACGGTCGGGCTCACCCCTTTCTCGGCGCTGTGCGCAGGACGGCGGCCACCTCGCGGAGCAGGCAGTGCTTGGTGGGCTTGGGTGGGCCGGGGAGTACGTCGAATCCGGCATCGGAGACGGCTCGCAGGGCGGCGCGCCCTCCTCCCACGAAACCCGCGAGCAGCAGCCGGAGCCTGCCGTGCACGCTGCCCACGAGCGGGGTGCCTTCATCCAGCAGGTCCCGGGCGCGTTCGGCCTCGAAGGCGATCAGGGAACGCACGGACGCGTTCGCGGTGGGCGCCTTCAGGTCGGTCCCGGTCACCCGGTAGCGGCGCATGTCCTCGGCGGGCAGGTAGATCCGGTCCCGGCCGAGGTCCTCGGCGACGTCCTGGACGTGCTCCACGATCTGCAGGGCGGTGCAGACGGCGTCGGAGCGGCGGATCCGTTCGGGGGTGCTGGTCCCGGTGAGGGACAGCACGAGGCGGCCCACCGGGTTCGCGGAGAGCTCGCAGTAGCCGAGGAGCTCGCCGTACGTCTCGTAGCGCGCGACCCGCTGGTCCTGGCGGTTGGCCTCGATCAGCCCGAGGAACGGCTCCGGGGTGAGGCCGTGGTCGCGGACCACGGGCCGCAGCGCCTGGAGCAGCGGGTGCCGGGGCGGGCCGTCGGCGGCGCCGAAGACGCGCATCAGGTCGGCCTCGAAGGCGTCGAGCATGGTAAGCGGGTGGTCCGCGGCGGCCGGTTCGAGTCCGAGGAGGACTGCGTCGTGTCCGCCGGGGGCGAGGTCGCCGTCGCCGATGTCGTCGACGAGGCGGGCGTACCCGTACACCGCCATCAGACCCTCGCGCCAGGCGCGGGGAAGGAAGGACGGGGCGACGGGGAAGTTCTCCGTCCGGGCCTTGGAGAGGGTGGCCCGGACGAGGGCGTCGGAGGCCGGTGCGGACCGGGGACGGATGCCGTGCCCCGGGCTCACCGCCCGCCGCCCGCGGCGGGGACGGCCTGAGGGATCCCGGTTGCCGTTCCGGCCTGTCCGGCAAGACACCGCCCAATACCTGGGGGCCGGAGAATTCCCGTCGCCATTGCCGTCACGTCTCCCGTTCTACACTGCGAACCCAATACATCCTATTTCGGACACGCCGCCGGGTTTTCCCCCGGGTATCCCAGGCCGTTTCACCTGTGGGGAATCGTCCCCTCTTGCCGCGATTCAGGACCGCTCCAGCTTACGCTGTACAACGCCGCAGGAGCCTCTGGGGTATTCCTGCGCCCCCGAATGTCGTTCCCTGCGTCCGGGCGGGCCGCCCGGAGCATGGCGCGGCCCCCGCCGCGCGAGGCGACGGGGGCCGGCGGTGACGCCACGTCAGTGGTTGGTCGCCTTCTCGTAGGCGGAGACGACTTCCTCGGTGGGCCCGTCCATCAGGAGCTCGCCCTTCTCCAGCCACAGCACCCGGTCGCAGGTGTCGCGGATGGACTTGTTGTTGTGGCTCACCAGGAAGACGGTGCCGGCCTTCTGCCGCAGTTCGCGGATCCGGTCCTCGGAACGCACCTGGAAGCTGCGGTCACCGGTGGCCAGCGCCTCGTCGATCATCAGGACGTCGTGGTCCTTGGCCGCCGCGATGGAAAAGCGCAGACGCGCCGCCATACCGGAGGAGTACGTGCGCATCGGCAGCGAGATGAAATCGCCCTTCTCGTTGATACCGGAGAAGTCGACGATGTCCTGGTAGCGCTCCCTGATCTGCTCGCGGCTCATGCCCATCGCGAGTCCGCCGAGCACGACGTTGCGCTCGCCGGTCAGATCGTTCATCAGCGCCGCGTTGACGCCCAGCAGCGAGGGCTGGCCGTCGGTGTAGACCCTGCCGGACTCGCAGGGCAGCAGGCCCGCGATGGCGCGCAGCAGGGTCGACTTGCCGGAGCCGTTCGAGCCGATCAGCCCGATGGCCTCGCCGCGGTACGCGGTGAAGGAGACGCCGCGCACGGCGTGGACGCGACGCACGCCCGGAGCGTCGCCCTTGCCCCGGCGGACTATCTTGTTCAGCGCCGCCGTGGCGCTGCCCTTGCCGGAGCGGCCGGTGTTCACGCGGTAGACGATGTGCACCTCGTCCGCGATGACGGTGGGAACCTTCCCCAGGGTGTTGTCAGCCACGGCCGTAACGCTCCTCAGCCTTCCAGAAGTACACGAAGCCGCCGAGGCCGATCACGAGGGCCCAGCCCACGGCGAAGGCCCAGACGTGCGGCGGCAGGTTCTCGCGGCCGTAGTCGTCGATCATCGCGAAGCGGACCAGGTCCATGTAGATCGCCGCCGGGTTCCACTGCAGGACGTCGGCGATCCACGCGGGCCTGTCCTTGAGCATCTCGCTGATGGAGAACATGACGCCGGAGGCGTACATCCACGTGCGCGTCAGGAACGGCATCAGCTGCGCCAGGTCGGGGGTCTTGGCCCCCATCCGCGCGAAGATCAGCGCCAGGCCGGTGTTGAAGAGGAACTGCAGCGCCAGCGTCGGGACGACCAGCAGCCAGGACAGCCGCGGGTAGTTGCCGAAGGAGACCGCGACGATGACCACCACGATCATCGAGTACAGCAGCTGCCCGAGCTGCTGCATCGAGAAGGAGATCGGCAGGGAGGCCCTCGGGAAGTGCAGCGCGCGGACCAGGCCCAGGTTGCCGGGGATCGCCCGGACGCCCGCCATCAGCGAGCTCTGGGTGAAGGTGAAGACGAAGATGCCCGTCACCAGGAAGGGGATGTAGACCCCCGGCGGCATGCCACGGCCGGCCTTCAGGATCAGGCCGAAGATCAGGTAGTACACCAGGGCGTTGAGCAGGGGGGTCGCCACCTGCCAGACCTGCCCGAGCTTCGCCTCGCTGTACTGGGCCACGAGCTTGGCCCGGGAGAACGCCATGATGAAGTGGCGCCGGTCCCACAGCTGCCGCACGTATCCGGCCAGGGTGGGCCGGGCACCGCTGACGGTCAGGCCGTACTTGGCGGCGAGCTCCGCGGGGGTCAGCCGTGCGTCTTCGGACGGCGGCTTGCTCGTGGCGAGGGCGCCATCCTGAGTTGTGTCACTCACAAGTTGAAACTTTCCGTCTTCAAGATGCGGCAGAAGGTGGCATCGGGCCTGGGCGGTCGGCCCGTGATCGCGTGATCGCGCCATGGTCTCAGACGCGAGCGGTCAGATGACAGGCGGTCGGCCCAGCCGGGTCAGCCGCCAGACCGTACGCCACCGCATGGGGCGCCGGGGTCCGCAGGGGGTGGTCCATCCCTCCTTGAACCCGCCGAACCAGGCCTTGAGGGCCGGAGCGGACGGTCTGCGCAGCAGCGTCAGCAGCAGCCAGACGCCCACGTAGACCGGGACCAGCAGGGCCGGCAGGTTACGGCGGGCGAGCCACACCCGGTTACGGGCCACCATACGGTGGTAGACCGCGTGCCGGGAGGGGGCGGTCTTCGGGTGCAGCAGCACCATGTCCGCTCGGTAGTCGATCAGCCACCCGGCGTCAAGCGCCCGCCAGGCCAGATCGGTCTCCTCGTGTGCGTAGAAGAACTCCCCCGGCAGCAGCCCGACCTGTGAGAACACCGCCGTGCGGACGGCGCTGGCGCCGCCCAGGAAGGTGGTGACGCGGGAGGAGCGCAGCGGGTCCGAGGCACGCAGCCGGGGTACGTGACGGCGCTGGGTCTCACCGGACTCCGGGTCCACGATCCGGAAGCTGACGATCCCGAGCTGCGGGTCCTCGGCGAACGCCTGCCGGCACAGCTCGGCGGTGTCGGTGCGCTCCAGCAGCCCGTCGTCGTCGAGGAAGAGCACGACGTCCACGTCGCGGCCGGCCGGGCCGAAGGCCTCGATGCCGGCGTTGCGCCCGCCCGGGATGCCCAGGTTCTCGGGCAGCTCCACGGTGCGGACCCCTTCGGGCAGCCCGTCCAGCGGCACGCCCTGGCCGACGACGACCACCTCGACGGGCTCGCCCTCCTGGCGGGCCACCGAGTCGAGCAGCGCCTTCAGCTCGTCGGGGCGGGTGCCCATGGTGATGATCACCGCGCCGATGCGCAGCGGGGCGCTCACCGCAGCCTGCTCGACGCGAGGACGGACACCAGGTGCAGCAGCGTCTGGAGCATCGCGATGCCGGCGAGGACGGCGACGCCGAGCCGGGAGAAGAACAGGTCGCCGCGGACCTGATCCAGG
Source organism: Streptomyces sp. NPDC044571 (assembly GCF_040647115.1). Classification (NCBI taxonomy): domain Bacteria; kingdom Bacillati; phylum Actinomycetota; class Actinomycetes; order Kitasatosporales; family Streptomycetaceae; genus Streptomyces; species Streptomyces sp. NPDC044571. The sequence goes on along the minus strand of NZ_JBEZBN010000019.1, from coordinate 42,483 downwards.
ACGGCCAGCAGCAGGATGAGCAGGGACGCCTCGATGCCGAGGACCAGCCGGTGGAACTTCAGCGCGGCCGCCGCCCGGCGGGCGAGGGCCATGCCGGAGGAGCGCGGCTCGGCGGCCGCCTCCTTCACCGGCGGCAGCCCGCCCTGGTGGCGGGCGACGCCGACCAGGTCGGTCTCGGCCTTGATCAGCATGGCGCCGACCGCCGCGAGGGTGCCCAGGAAGGCCCACAGCCAGTCGATCCGCCCGCTGCCCCACAGGTCGGCGGCGCGCAGGCCGAAGCCGACCAGCACCGCCGCGTCGCACAGGTAGGCGCCGACCCGGTCCAGGTACACCCCGGAGAGCGAGAACTGCTGCTTCCAGCGGGCGACCTCCCCGTCCACGCAGTCGAGGAGCAGGTAGAGCTGGACCATCACCACGCCGAGTACGGCGCCCCAGACGCCCGGCACCAGCAGGGCCGGGGCGGCCAGGACACCGGCCAGGGTCATCACGTAGGTCAGCTGGTTGGGCGTGACCTTCGTGGTGACCAGGAAGCGGGTGATGCGCAGGGAGATCTCGCGCATGTACAGGCGGCCGCCCCAGTGCTCGCCGCTGCGCCGGTCCTTCACACCCGCCGGGTGGACGACGGGCCGGAGTTCAGCTACGGATGGTCTTGGCATAGTCGGCGTAAGCGTCCCTGATCTCGGCTGCGGACAGGTTGAGGTGCTCCAGGATCGTGAAACGTCCCGGGCGGGTCTGGGGGGCATACTCGACGGCCGCGACGAACTCGTCCACGCTGAACCCGATCTCCTCGGGCCGTACGGGAAGTCCGTGGCGCTGCAGCACCTCCACGAAGAGGCCGGACTGGTCCGCGGCTCCCCGCAGGTGCATGGCGAAGGCGGCGCCGAGCCCCACCTGCTCGCCGTGGAGCGCGGAGCGCCCCGGGTAGAGCAGGTCGAAGGCGTGGCTGATCTCGTGGCAGGCGCCGGACGAGGGGCGGCTGTCCCCGCTGATCGACATGGCGATGCCGGAGAGCACGAGGGCCTCGCTGAGCACGGTGAGGAACTCGTCGTCGGTGCAGCCGCCGGGGTGGCGCAGCACCGACTCGCCCGCGGTGCGGGCCATGGCGGCGGCCAGGCCGTCGACCGGCTCGTCGGTCAGGCGGTGCGAGAGCTCCCAGTCGGCGATGGCCGAGATGTTGGAGATCGCGTCGCCGATGCCGGCGCGGATGAACCGTACGGGCGCTTCCTTGATCACGTCGAGGTCGATGACCATCGCGATCGGGGTCGGCACACCGTAGGACCCGCGACCGTTGTCGTTGTCCAGGATGGACACCGGCGAGCAGATGCCGTCGTGGGAGAGGTTCGTGGCCACGGCCACCATGGGCAGCCCGACCCGCGCCGCGGCGTACTTCGCCACGTCGATGATCTTGCCGCCGCCCAGGCCCACCACGGCGTCGTAGCGGCGGCCCTTTATGTCGTCGGCCAGCTTGACGGCGGAGTCGATGGTGCCGTCCACCACCGGGTACCAGTCGGCGTGCGGCAGGACCGGCTCCAGCTTGGTGCGCAGCGCCACGCCGGAGCCGCCGCTGATCGCGATCGCCAGCTTGCCGGAGGCGGAGATCCGCTGGTCGGCCAGGAGGCCGGCCAGGTCGTCCATCGCGCCCCGGCTGATGTCGACGACGACCGGGGAGGGGATGAGCCTCGTCAGTACTGGCATGCGATCGTCCGGCCCTTGGCGAGGTCGTCGTGGTTGTCGATCTCGACCCACTTGACGTCGCCGATGGGAGCCACGTCGATCACGAAGCCGTCGTTCACGAGCTGCTGGTAGCCGTCCTCGTAGTAGAGGTCGGGGTCGCGCTCGAAGGTGGTCTTCAGGGCCTCGGCGAGCGCCTGGGCGGCCTCGGGCTCGATCAGGGTGACACCGATGTACTCGCCGGTGGCGTCGGCCGGGTCCATCAGCTTCGTGATCTTCTGGACGCCCTTCTCGCCGTCGACGACCACCTTCATCTCCTCGTCGGCCAGGTTCTTGACCGTGTCGAGGGCGAGGATGATCTTCTGGCCGTTGCCGCGGGCGGCGAGCAGGGTCTGCTCGACGGAGACCGGGTGGACGGTGTCGCCGTTGGCGAGGATCACACCCTGGCCCAGGACGTCACGGGCGCACCACAGGGAGTAGGCGTTGTTCCACTCCTCGGCCTTGTCGTTGTCGATCAGCGTGATCTTGACGCCGTACTTGGCCTCCAGGGCCTCCCGGCGCTCGTACACGGCCTCCTTGCGGTAGCCGACGACGATCGCGACCTCGGTGAGGCCGACCGCGGCGAAGTTGCCGAGGGTCAGGTCGAGGACCGTCAGGCTCTCCTCGTCGCCTTCGGGGCCGACGGGCACGAGGGCCTTGGGCAGGGTGTCGGTGTAGGGACGCAGGCGGCGTCCGGCACCGGCAGCGAGTACAAGGCCGATCATGCTGGTTCTCCTTCGTCATGTACGGCGGGTGCCCCGGAGGAGACCCAGAAGCGGATGCTCTCGGCGAGCACCACGAGTGCCACGGACACGGCCATGGCCGTGAGCGCGACGGGGAACGCGTCACGGGGCAGGACGGCGGCCAGGACCACGGCCAGCAGGACCCGGCCATCGTGCCCGCCGATCGTCCACACCAGCCACCTCGGCGGTGCACCGGAGCCGCCGCGGATGCGGTAGACCGTGTCGTAGTGATGGTAGGCGACCGCCGCGACCAGTCCGAATGCGGCCGGAAGGGCCCCGGGGACATCGGCCTTCGCGGCAAGCACCAGCACGGTCGCGTACTCGGCGCACCGCAGCACCGGAGGGACGAGCCAGTCCAGGGCCCCCTTGAGCGGGCGGGAGACGGCCGCGCCGGTGGCCATGACATAGAACACGGCGGTTCCGACGAGCCAGGGCGTGCCGAACGTGTTCAGCAGCGCTCCCGCGAGGAGGAGTACGGAGCCGGCGAGGGTCATCGCCAGCGGGGCGACGGGCCGGCCCTTGGCGAGCGCGGCGGCGGCCGAGGCCGGCGGGCCCGAGTCGGCGAGGTCGGCCAGGGCCTGGGCGGCCCGGTCGGTGCGCTTCGCCTTGCGGGTCAGGGAGCGCAGGACCCGGCCGGCGGTGGTGTAGAGCGCGCCGAAGGCGCAGCCGATCAGCAGGGCGTAGAAGACGATGCGCGGGGTGGTCGTGGCCGTCAGCACCGCGATCATCGCCCAGCGCTCGCCGATCGGCAGGATGATCATCCGCCGGACCCAGACGGTCCAGCCGACGCTGTCGAGCCGGTCGGAGAGCGCGGCGGTCGGGCTCGTGTTGGCGGTGGCGTCGTGGTTGGCCTCGTTGAAGGCGAAGTCCACGACGTGCCGGCAGGTCATGAGGATCATGGCGCCGAGTGCCAGGGCCCAGACGTCGTCCCCGTGCCGGGCGGCGCCGAGCGCGAGGCCCGCGTAGAAGGAGTACTCCTTCGCGCGGTCGAAGGTCGCGTCGAGCCAGGCGCCCATCGTCGAGTACTGGAGCGAGTAGCGGGCGAGCTGGCCGTCGGTGCAGTCCAGGACGAAGGAGACCAGCAGCAGCACACCGGCGGTGATGTAGCCCCAGCGCTCGCCGGTGGCGGCGCAGCCGGCGGCGATCAGCGCCGTGGCCAGCGAGGCGGTGGTGACCTGGTTCGGGGTCAGTCCGCGGCGGGCGCACCAGCGGGCGAGGTAGCGCGAGTACGGGCTGATGAAGAACGTGGTGAAGAAGCCGTCGCGGGACTTCACGGCGCTGCGCAGCCGCACGGCCTCCTCGTCCACGGCGGCCACGGCGGCGGCCGCCGCCTCACGCTCCTGGGCGGTGGCGGGGACAGCCGCGACCAGGCTGCCGAGCTCGGGGCGCTGGACCGCGGTCCCGGCCGCCTCGACGGCGTCGGCGAGCCGGTCCGGGTACGGGCCGGAGCCCTCCAGGGCCGTCGGCGGGAGCGCGGCGGCCTTGTCGAGGGCCGCGCGGGCCCCCGGCTGGACGGCGAGGGCGCCGGTCACGGCGCAGGCGTCGAAGCGCGGGTCGGTCAGGGCGAGCCGCAGCGCGTGCAGATGCCCGACGAAGGCGCTGTCCACGACGGCCACCCGCTGGTCGGCGGGTACGCCGGCCAGTGCCGCGGCGGTCTCTTCGGGGCCGGCGGCCGGGCGGACGTCGAAGCCGAGGGAGCGCAGCTCGTCCGTGAGCGGTGATCCGGGGACCGGCAGGCCGGTGAGGATGACGGTCGACAGACGAACTCACTCCTTGCAGCGAACACGGGACGGGCGACGCCGCGCGGGGGCGGCGGCACGTCGGCAGAGGCTATCGGATGAATGGAAGCAGGGGTTCATCACCCGTTTACTCCCCGATAAGCCGAATAATCCGGGGCTTCGGCGCCGCCGGAGCGATCATCATTGACGATCACGCCGGGCACGACAAACCGCCTGGATGTTAAGGTCGAACGCACTGTGGAACACAGGAAGCACCCCGCGGGGAAAGAGGTGGGTCGATGACCGTCGCAGTGGTCGCTGCCGAGCGCGGCGAACTCCGGTACATCCCCGTATTCCCCACTTTCCTCCGGGCGTCCGGCCAGGCCTGATCGCATCGCCGATCCATCCCCCCGGCCTCCGCTGGGGTGTCCTCTGGTCGGCCGGAGCCCCCGTTCCCAAGGGTTCACGTTGACCGACCACGACTCCGGCTTCACCCGCGCCGAATTCTTCGACGCGTTCCTCACACTCCACCGCGGCCTGCCCCGGCAGTCGCCCGGCTCCGACGCGACCACCCGGCACCTGCTGTCCCTGTGCGGACCGCTGCCCGAGCGGCCGCGCGTCCTCGACCTGGGCTGCGGTCCCGGCCGCAGCGCCCTGCTCCTCGCCGAGGAGGCGGGCGCCGGCGGCGCCGAGGTGACCGCCGTCGACCTGTACGAGGGCTTCCTCGACGAACTCCGCACGGCCAGCGCGGCCCGCGGAGTCGCCGACCGCGTCCACCCCGTCAAGGCGGACATGGGCGAGCTCACCTTTGCGGACGGTTCCTTCGACCTCGTATGGGCGGAGGGCTCCGCCTACTGCATCGGCTTCGACACCGCGCTTGCCGGGTGGAAGCGGCTGCTCGCCCCCGGCGGCACGCTCGTGGTGACCGAGTGCGAGTGGACGGTCGAGGAGCCCTCGGCCGGTGCCCGCGCCTTCTGGGATCCCCAGTACGCCCTGCGCTCCGGCCCGCGCAACCTCGCCGCCGCCCGGGCGGCCGGGTACCGGGTGCTGGGCGTCCACCGCCAGCCGGACTCCGACTGGGCCGAGTACTACGGCCCGCTGGGCGAGCGGGTGGCCGGGTCCGCCCGGGCCTCGGCTCCGGCGGCCGCGGCCGCGCTGGCCTCCGTACGCGAAGAGCTCGACGTCCGGGCGCGGCACGGGCACGAGTACGGCTACACCGGCTATGTCCTGCGGCCCGAGACGGCCGGCGGCACCCGCCGCTGACGGTGCCGCAGGGGGTGCCGGGCCGTGCCCGGCACCCCCTCGCACATCCTGTCCCCCGCCGCGTTAGCACGCGGCGGGGGCAGACATGCGCGGATCGCCGAAGTGGGGACAAGCCTCTTTTGTACGGCAGACTGAAGGCCGAAGTCCGAAGCGAAGGATGGGTATGCCGACCACACCAGCCACCGCCGCGAACACCGCGTCCCCCGGCACCGGCACTCAAGAACCGATCATGCTCGAACTGGTCGACGAGTCCGGCAACACCATCGGCACGGCGGAGAAACTCTCCGCCCATCAGGCTCCGGGGCAGCTGCACCGGGCCTTCTCCGTGTTCCTCTTCGACGAGCAGGGCCGCCTGCTGATCCAGCAGCGGGCCCTCGGGAAGTACCACTCCCCGGGCGTCTGGTCGAACACGTGCTGCGGTCACCCGTACCCCGGCGAATCGCCCTTCGCGGCGGCGGCCCGGCGCACGCATGAGGAGCTGGGCCTGTCGCCCTCGCTGCTCGCCGAGGCGGGGACGGTGCGCTACAACCACCCCGACCCCGCGTCGGGCCTGGTGGAGCAGGAGTACAACCACCTGTTCGTGGGACTCGCGCAGGCACAGCTGCGCCCGGATCCGCAGGAGATCGGCGACACGGCGTTCGTGACCGCCGAGGAGCTCGCCAAGCGGCATGCAGAGGCGCCGTTCTCGGCCTGGTTCATGACGGTGCTGGACGCGGCGCGACCCGCGATCCGCGAGCTGACCGGGGCTGCGGCGGGCTGGTAGCCCATACGGGGACGGCGCTCAGGGCCGCCCGGATGTGGTGAGCGGCAGGGCCGCCCAGATGACCTTGCCGCCCGTCGAGGTGTGTTCGACGTCGCAGACCCCGCCGGACTCCCGGGTGGTCTCCCGGACCAGGAGCAGGCCCCGGCCGCCGGTCTGGCCGAAATCCGCCTCCAGCGCCTTGGGCCGGTACGGGTGGTTGTCCTCGACGGCCACCCGGACCCACTCCCGGCCGACGGCGACCTCGACCGCGACTTCCGGGGAGAGCAGCGCCGCGTGCCGCACCGAGTTCGTCACCAGTTCGGAGACGATCAGCAGCAGCGCGTACACGAGGTCGCGGTCGGCCGGGACGCCCTGGCGGCCGAGCAGGTCGCGGACCGCGCGGCGGGCCTGCGGAACGGATTCTTCTACAGCGGGCACGATGAACCGCCACACGCCTTCGTACGCGAGAGGGCCGACCGGGAGCTCCGGCTCGCCCAGCTCGGCTGGCGGGACACTCCCGCTGACGTCCATGTTCCGGCCCCCGTCTTCACGCTCGATCGTCTCCACGCGTCCAGAGTGGGGAACGGGCTGCTCCGGGCCGGGCCGCTGACCAGAACTCGGCGTCATTCGGGCACATTCTGACCGCTGGCGTATGACAGCGTCAGTTGTGCGACTGTTCCTGATCTTCTTCGGGAAGCTTCCCGGCCGCGGCGGGCCTTGAGCCCGAGATGCACCCCGCGCACCACCAGTCCGCCGACCAGCCGGAACACCCCGCCGGTGAGGAAGAGCAGCGCGGCGAACATCGTCAGCGCCTCGGCGCTCGCCTCGGGACGGCGCAGGATCACGAAACCGGCGGCGATGTTGATCGCGGGCCCCGCGACCCCCGCCGGGATTCCCTTGATCACAGGGTCGGCGGCCCGGGATAGCATCCGGCGCATGGACGCAGCCCCGGAAGCAGCCCCCGACGCGGCCCTCCGGCACACCGTTGCCGACGGGGTCGCCACCGTCGTCATCGCCCACCCCGCCAAGCGCAACGCCATGACGGCGGCGATGTGGCGGGCGCTCCCGCCCCTGCTGGCGGGCCTGGCGGCCGACCCGGCCGTACGGGTGCTCGTGCTCACCGGTGCGGGACCGACCTTCTGCGCGGGAGCCGACATCTCCTCCCTGCGGGGCGACGAGGATCCGCAGGCGCTGTCGGTGGCGGCGGAGGAGGCCCTCGCCGCCTTTCCGAAGCCCACGCTCGCGGCGATCCGCGGATTCTGCGTGGGCGGCGGCAGCCAGCTGGCCGCGGCCTGCGATCTGCGCTTCGCCGAGGAGGGGGCGTCTTTCGGGGTGACCCCGGCGAAGCTCGGCATCGTCTACCCGTCCTCGTCCACCCGGAGGCTGGCGGCGCTGGTGGGCCCGGCCACCGCCAAGTACCTGCTGTTCTCCGCCGAGTTGATCGACGCGGAGCACGCGCTGCGGGCCGGCTTCCTGAACGAGCTGGTGCCGGGCGGACAACTGGACGAGCGCGTCGCGGACTTCACCCGTGTTCTGGCGAGCCGTTCGCGGCTGACGCAGGCCGCGGCCAAGGAGTTCGCGGACGGCCGGACGGACCGCGACGGTTACTGGGCGCGTCAGGCGGCGGCAAGCGGCGACACCGCGGAGGGGGTCGCCGCCTTCCTGGAACGCCGCACACCGTCGTTCACCTGGCACCCGACGGGGACGTCAGGGGATTGACGGCGCGCAGGCGCGCGACGAGCTCGGCCGGCGCCTTGTCCGGCGAACCGGCGTCGTAGGGCGGCTGGGGGTCGTACTCGGTCATCAGCTGCACCGTCTGGGCGTACTCGTCCCCGGCGATCCGGCCGAGGAGGGTGAGCCCCATGTCGATGCCGGAGGACACCCCGGCCGCGGTGACGTACTTCCCGTCGAAGACGACGCGCTCACCGGTGGGCTCGGCCCCGAAGGCGGGCAGCCGGTCGAGGAACAGCCAGTGGCCGGCGGCCCGGCGGCCCTTCAGCAGCCCGGCGGCGGCCAGCAGGAGCGAGCCGGAGCAGACGGAGGTGGTCCAGGTGCTGGTGGCGTCGGTGGCGCGCAGCCAGTCGAGGACGGCCGGGTTCGCCATCTCCACCTCGGGGTGGGGGCCGCCGGGGACGAGGACGATGTCGGGGCGGGGCACCTCGTCGAGCGCCTTGTCGGCGACGAGGGCGAGCGACCCCGCATCGTTGCGCACGCGCCCGGGCCGCTCGGCCACGAAGACGGTCTCGGCGCCGGGGAGGCGGCCGAGGGTGTCGTAGGGGCCGATGGCGTCGAGGGCGGTGAAGCCGTCGTAGAGCAGGAAGGCGATCTGCATGTCTTCTCCTGAGTGGGTGTGGTGCTGTGGTCCACCGCTCCGACAGAGCGGCACGCCTGTGTGCGCCCGGCCGGCCGGGCGCCGCGGGTGGTCAGGGGCCGAAGCGGCGGCGGTATTCCGTCGGCGGCTGGCCCAGGGTCTTGAGGAAGGCCCGGCGCAGGGCCTCCGGGGTGCCGTAGCCGCAGGACCGGGCGATCCGGGCGACGCCGTCCTCCGTCTCCTCCAGCAGCCGCCGCGCGTGCTCCACCCGGACCCGCTCCACGTACCGCCCCGGCGTCACGCCCGTCTCCGCCTGGAAGGCCCGGGCGAAGTGCCGGGGCGAGAGCCGGGCCCGGGCTGCCAGGGCCTCCACGCTCAGGTCCTCGCCCGGGTGCTCCGTGATCCAGTGCTGCACGTCCCGCAGCGGCTCCCGGCGGGCCGTCTGGGCCGCCAGCTGCGCGCTGAACTGCGCCTGGTTGCCCGGCCGCCGCAGGAACACCACCAGATGGCGGGCGATCGTCAGCGCAAGGTCCCTGCCGTGGTCCTCCTCCACCAGGGCCAGCGCCAGGTCGATGCCCGCCGTCACCCCGGCGGAGGTGGCGACCGGGCCGTCCCGGACGTAGATCGGGTCCGGCTCCACCTCCACCGCCGGATAGTCCCGCGCCATCTGCTCGCAGGCGTTCCAGTGCGTGGTGGCCCGCCGCCCGTCGAGCAGCCCCGCCTCCGCGAGCAGCAGCCCGCCCGTGCACACCGACACCAGCCGCTCCGCGCCACCCCCGTGGGCGCGCAGCCAGTCGGTGAGCCGCGGCTCGAAGTCCCCGGTGTACCGGCCCCCCGGCACCAGCACCGTGGTCCCCGGCCCCGGCCGCTCGGCCTCCAGCTCCCCGTCCGGCACCAGCGTCAGCCCGCTGCTCGTGCGGACGGCCGCGCCGCCCGGGGAGACCGTGCGGATCGCGTAGCGCCGGGCGCCGGCGAAGACCTCCACCGGCCCGGTCACATCCAGGCTCTGCACCCCGTCGTAGAGGAGGACGAGCACGTTTCGCAACGACATGACCCCATGGTGTGAGGTCTTCTCCGCGGCTGCAATGACGGGCTTCCCACCTTTACGGCCATGCCCGCAGCCGCGGATAGGATCGGCGGACCATGACTGCAACCCTCGTCGCCAAGAACCTCACCGCCGCGCACGGTGAGCGCACCCTCTTCGCCGGCCTCGACCTCGTCGTCGCGCCCGGCGACGTCATCGGTCTCGTCGGCGTCAACGGCGCCGGGAAGTCCACCCTGCTCCGCCTGCTGGCCGGCCTGGACCGGCCCGAGGCCGGTGAACTGCGGCTCTCGCCGCCCGCCGCGGCCGTCGGACACCTTCCCCAGGAGCCGGAGCGGCGCGCCTGCGAGTCCGTACGGGAGTTCCTGGCCCGGCGTACGGGCGTGGCCGCCGCCCAGGCGGAGCTGGACGCGGCCACCCAGGGCCTGGTGGACGGCACGCCGGGCGCGGACGACGCGTACGCGACGGCACTGGACCAGTGGCTGAACCTGGGCGGCGCCGACCTCGACGAGCGGGCCCAGGAGGTCGCCGACGACCTCGGCCTGGCGGTGGGGCTCGACCTGCCCATGACCGCCCTGTCCGGTGGTCAGGCGGCCCGCGCCGGCCTCGCCTCGCTGCTGCTCTCCCGCTACGACGTCTTCCTGCTCGACGAGCCGACCAATGACCTGGACCTGGACGGTCTGGAGCGGCTGGAGCGGTTCGTGACGGGGCTGCGTGCGGGCACGGTCGTGATCAGCCACGACCGCGAGTTCCTTTCCCGGACCGTCACCAAGGTCCTGGAACTGGACTTGGCGCAGCAGCAGATCAACCTCTACGGCGGCGGCTACGACGCCTATCTGGAGGAGCGCGAACGCGCGCGCACGCATGCGCGCGAGGAGTACGACGAGTACGCGGACAAGCGCGCGGCGCTCGAAGGCCGGGCGCAGATGCAGCGCGGCTGGATGGACAAGGGCGTCAAGAACGCCCGCCGCAAGGCCACCGACAACGACAAGATCGGCAAGAAGTTCCGCAGCGAGGCCAGCGAGAAGCAGGCCGCCAAGGCCCGCCAGACGCAGCGCGCCATCGAGCGGCTGGAGGTCGTCGACGAGCCCCGCAAGGAATGGGAGCTGCGGATGGAGATCGCCGCGGCCCCGCGCTCGGGCTCGGTGGTCGCCACCCTGCGCGAGGCGGCCGTCCGGCGCGGCGACTTCGACTTCGGCCCGGTCAGCCTGCAGATCGACTGGGCGGACCGGGTGGCGATCACCGGCGCCAACGGCGCGGGCAAGTCCACGCTGCTGGCGGTGCTGCTCGGCAGGCTGGCCCCGGACTCCGGCGCGGCCGCCCTCGGTTCGGGCGTGCTGATCGGCGAGGTCGACCAGGCGCGCGGGCTGTTCCTCGGCGGCGAGCCGCTGCTGGAGGCCTTCTGCGCGGCCGTTCCGGACACCGAGCCGGCCGAGGTGCGCACGCTGCTGGCCAAGTTCGGCCTGAAGGCATCGCACGTACTGCGCCCCGCGGCCACGCTCTCGCCGGGCGAGCGTACCCGTGCGGCCCTCGCGCTGCTCCAGGGCCGCGGGGTGAACCTGCTGGTCCTCGACGAGCCCACGAACCACCTGGACCTCCCGGCGATCGAGCAGCTGGAGTCGGCCCTGGAGGCGTACGAGGGCACGCTGCTGCTGGTCACGCACGACCGCCGGATGCTGGAGGCGGTGCACGTGACCCGCCGCCTGGAGGTCGCGGACGGCAAGGTCGTCGAGCTGTAGGACTCGGGGCGCGTCATGCGAAGGGCACGTTGACACAGGCGAGCCGGTTCCCGGCCACGCCGGCCGTGCCGTGTCCCGTTCCGGTGGGGTGCTCGTGGATCACCACGGAGCGGGCCTCGCCGGGACGGAAACGCCAGGTCACGGTGGAGGCGGAGGCGCCGTGGCCGCGCCCGTCGGTGCTGACGTCGAGCCACACCTCGTTTCGGGGGTTGGCGTACGCGGGGTCCTTCGAGGGCTGGGTCGGGTCCTCGGCGTCCTGGTAGTGCGGCCCGGAGTCGCCGGGCGCGCTGCCGCAGGCCTTCTGGTGCACATGGGCACCGAACGTGCGGTTCGCCTCGGCACCCCGGATCCACAGCTCGACGTGGGTGCCGTCCTGGCCAAGGCGCTCGGTGACACGGACCGTGCCGCCGACGGGGATCGCCTGCGGATCGAAGGTCACTGCCCGGTGGGTCGTCGGGCCGCCGGCGGCCCGGAACGGCTCGTCGATGGTCACGCCCTGGTCCGCGCGCCCGACGAGGGGCGAGGACACGGCCATGGCGGCGGCGAGAACTGGCGCGAGGAAGGACACCTTGGACTCCTTGTGATGCGGACCCGGACGTCCCCTCCCTGCCGAGCTCCCCTCCTCCCTCGCCCAGGTTGGCCCGGGCCGACCGTCACCGCATCTCCGGCGGCTACTGCGCGGGGGCCCGGCGGGTGCGGGCCATCCGGCGGGCCACGAAGCCGCGGGGCAGGTGCCGGGCGGCGAACGCGTAGGCCTGGTAGCGGCGGCCGGTGATGCTCACCGGCCGGCGCAGGACCAGGTCGCGCAGGGCCCGGGCCACGACGTCCTCCGGCTCCAGCCACACCGCGTCGCGCAGGTCGCTCACGTCCATTCCGGCACGGGCCTGGAACTCGGTGCGGGTGAACCCGGGCACCACGGCCAGCACCCGGACCCCGTACGGCGCCATGTCCACCCGCAGCGACTCGCTGAACGCGGTGATCCAGGCCTTGGCGGCCCCGTAGGTCCCGGTGGGCAGGAGTCCGGCGACCGAGGAGACGTTGAGCACGGCGCCCCGGCGGCGCTCGCGCAGCCCCGGCAGGATCGCGTGGGTGAGCCGGAGCGGGACCTTGACCAGCAGGTCGAGCATCCGCTCCTCGTCCTCGACCGGGCTGTACGGGAACGGCGCGGGCAGGCCGAAGCCCGCATTGTTGACCAGGATGTCCACGGGCCGGGCCCGGTCGGCGAGCCGCTCGGCGACCGCGGCGCACTCCCCCGCCTCCAGCAGATCGGCGGGCAGCACCTCGCAGACCGTGCCGTGGGCTCGGCCCAGTTCCCGGGCGAGGCCTTCGAGGCGGTCCTTGTCACGGGCGACGAGGACGAGGTCGCAGCCCTTGGCCGCGAAGCCGCGGGCGAAGGCCGCGCCGAGTCCGGCGCTGGCCCCGGTGATCAGAACGGTGGTCAAGGAGCGTTCACTTCCTGCGGGTTCGGGGGTCCACGGGCTCCGGGGTGAAGCCGGTGGTGGCCGGGGAGCCGTAGGCCTGGGCCACGTCCACCAGGAACCGGGCCTCGTCCTCCACGCCGCCGCCCTCGGCGGAGGTCTGCATCGCGGCGGGCAGCTCCCACTCGGCGTCCCCTCCCGGCCGGCCCGGCAGCCCGGCGAGCTTCGCCTGCCGCGCCTCCTTCAGTACGCAGGCCAGCGCGGCCGCGGTGCGCCGCTGTTCGGGGATCCCGCTGACCGTGACGTGGCTGCGGGCGAGCTCCGGGACGCCGGGGGCGACGTATTCGCCGAGGATCAGGATGGCGTCGCGGGTCTCGATGACCTTGCGGTACACGAGCAGGTTGCGCGGGACCGGCGGCCACAGCAGCTCCACGACCCGGCCTGCCCGCGGTTTGGTGAGGGCGACGTGCGGGACGGCCTGGACGAGGTCGTGCCACAGCGGCCACAGCCGCCAGGCGGTGGCGATGTCCGTGGTCGTACGGCGCAGGGTGAACAGGGTCGGGACGAGGATCGCGGCGGCGCGCAGCAGCCCGTGCAGGTTCATCAGCAGCGGCAGCGCCGGCATGGCCCAGGTGCTGCCGAACAGGGCCTTGAGCAGGTACACGAACCAGAACGCCCCGGCGAGGGCGGTCCCGAGGCCGAACAGCCGCAGGCCGGCCGCCAGGCCCCGGCTCCCGGTGCGGCGGCTGTAGCGGCCGCAGAGGCTGACGCAGGTGATGTTGGCGAGGAGGTGCGCGGCGATGAGGAAGAGCCAGTAGGCGAGGGAGGGCACCGGATCGCCGTGCGGCGGGATGGTGTGGGGGCCGTGCGCGGGCACGGCCATGTCCAGGATCAGGAGGGTGGTCAGCCAGGCGACCGTGCCCATCCAGGCGGCGAGTTGGAGGGTGCGTCCCCGGGTGGCGGCAGCCACGAAGTAGAGCACGGCTCCCGCCGAGAGCACGCCGATCAGGTTGCGGACGAGGCTGACGGCGTGCGCGTAGTCGGCGTCGCGCGTCGCGTAGGCGATCACGTCGGGGAGGTTCAGGGTCATCGCGGCGGCGGCGGTCGCCACCGCCAGCCACAGGCCGCGCTGCTGCGGCAGGCGCAGGGCGCCCGGGGCGCGCAGCAGGACCGCGATCCACAGGCACACCACGCTGGGTACCGCGAGCCAGTCGCCGATGGCGGTGAGGTCACTGGCCACGGTGGCCCCGCTCCTGGGCGCGGGTGTGGCTGCGCTCGTAGCCCATGGCCGATTCCAGTCGGGCCAGGGTGCCCCTGATCTCGGCGGGCGAGGCCGGGGAGGGGCCCGCCGTACGGATGCGGATCATGCTGGCGAGCATCTCCGCCTCCTGTTCCTGGCGGGTCGTGTAGTTGGTGCGCCCGAGGATGACGGGGGCGCCCTCGGCGGGCTCCTCCCCGTCCAGGGAGTGGTGCCCGAACAGGATGTGCCCGAGCTCGTGGAGGACGATGTGCTCGCGGTGCAGCGGGGTGGTCTGGGCCTCGTAGAAGACGTAGTCGACCCGGTCGGTGCCCACCCACAGCCCGCAGACGCCGGATTCCGCGGCCTCCTTGGGGAGCGGGTGCAGCCGGATGGGGCGGCCGCGGCCCTGGGCTATCCGGTCGCACAGCGCGTCGAGCGAGAAGGGGTGGGGCATGTCCAGTCGGCCGAGGATCTTCTCGCACCGTTTGCGGAGGCCGTGTTGCGCGTGGGGCATGTGATCCCTCTTCGGACCCTTTCGCGGGCAGCGTCGATAGGCGTGCTGTGGCATGGGCATGACGTCCTGTGCCTTCAAGGCGGCCTCTGGGAGTGCGGGCTTTGAGGGGGGAACGGACGCCCGTCCGCCGGAGGGCGAACGGGCGTTCCACCATGCCTACAGATCTTGTACGGGACTTGGCAAGGTATGCCCCCGCACGAGGTGACTATTCAGCCAACCCTGCCGGTGTGCCGGCGCCCGCGCGCACCGCGAGCGCCGCCCGCCGCCCTACCGCTTGCGGCGCTCCTCGGGACCGGCGAGGCCGGCCCTGCGCAGGGCGTCGGCCATCGCGCTGTTGGCGGGGGCGGGGGCGCCGGCCCGCTGCCCCTGACCGCCCTGGCCGCCGCCTGCCTGCCGGCGGGCACCGCCCTGGCCCTGGCCGCCTCCGCGCTGCTGCGGGGGACGGCCGCCGCCGCGCCGCTCCTGCCGGTCCTCGCGCTGCCGGGGCGCGCCCGCCGTGCGGTCGGCCTCGTCCTCCAGCCGCAGGGTGAGCGAGATCCGCTTGCGCGGAACGTCGACGTCCACGACCTTGACGCGGACGATGTCGCCCGGCTTGACCACGTCGCGCGGGTCCTTGACGAAGTTCTTCGACAGGGCCGAGACGTGCGCCAGCCCGTCCTGGTGGACGCCGATGTCGATGAAGGCGCCGAAGGCCGCCACGTTGGTGACGACCCCTTCCAGGATCATCCCGGGCGCGAGGTCGCCGATCTTCTCGACGCCCTCCTTGAACGTGGCCGTCTTGAAGGCGGGGCGCGGGTCCCGGCCCGGCTTCTCCAGCTCGCGCAGGATGTCGGTGACCGTCGGCAGGCCGAAGGCCTCGGTGACGAACTGCTCCGGGCGCAGCGAGCGCAGTACCGCGGTGTTGCCGATCAGGGCGGCCACCTCACTGCCCGCGGTCTTGGCCATGCCCCGCACCACCGGGTAGGCCTCGGGGTGCACGCTGGAGAAGTCCAGCGGGTCCTCCCCGCCGCGGATCCGCAGGAAGCCCGCGCACTGCTCGTACGCCTTCGGGCCGAGCCGGGCCACGTCCTTGAGGGCCTTGCGGCTGCGGAAGGGGCCGTTGGCGTCGCGGTGGGCCACGATGTTCTCGGCGAGGCCGCTGCTGATGCCCGAGACGCGGGAGAGCAGCGGGGCGGAGGCGGTGTTGACGTCCACGCCCACGCCGTTCACGCAGTCCTCGACGACGGCGTCGAGCGAGCGCGAGAGCTTCACCTCGGACAGGTCGTGCTGGTACTGGCCGACGCCGATCGACTTGGGGTCGATCTTGACGAGCTCGGCGAGCGGGTCCTGCAGGCGGCGGGCGATGGAGACCGCGCCGCGCAAGGACACGTCCATGTCCGGGAGTTCCTGCGAGGCGAAGGCGGAGGCCGAGTACACGGAGGCGCCGGCCTCGGAGACCATCACCTTGGTGAGCTTCAGCTCGGGGTGGCGGGTGATCAGGTCACCGGCCAGCTTGTCGGTCTCGCGGGAGGCCGTGCCGTTGCCGATGGCGATCAGCTCGACCGCGTGCTCCTTGGCCAGGCGGGCCAGCTTGGCGAGCGATTCGTCCCACTTGTTGGCCGGGACGTGCGGGTAGACCACGTCCGTGGCCACGACCTTGCCGGTGGCGTCCACGACGGCGACCTTGACGCCGGTACGGAAGCCGGGGTCGAGGCCGAGGGTGGCCCGGGTGCCCGCGGGGGCGGCGAGCAGCAGGTCGCGCAGGTTGGCGGCGAAGACCCGGACGGCCTCGTCCTCGGCGGCGGCGCGCAGCCGCATGCGCAGGTCGATGCCGAGGTGCACCTGGATCTTCGTGCGCCAGGCCCAGCGGACGGTGTCGGCGAGCCACTTGTCGCCGGGGCGGCCGCGATCGGCCACGCCGAAGCGGCGGGCGATCATGCCCTCGTACGTGGAGGGGCCGGGGGTCTCGCTCGGCGGCTCTGGCTCCAGGGTGAGGTCGAGGACCTCCTCCTTCTCACCGCGCAGCATGGCCAGGACCCGGTGCGAGGGCAGCGCCGTGAACGGCTCGGCGAAGTCGAAGTAGTCGGCGAACTTGGCGCCCGCTTCCTCCTTGCCCTCGCGGACCTTCGCGGCGAGCCGGCCGCGGCCCCACATGCGCTCGCGCAGTTCGCCGATCAGGTCGGCGTCCTCGGCGAACCGCTCGGTGAGGATGGCGCGGGCGCCCTCCAGGGCGGCTGCCGGATCGGCGACGCCCTTGTCGGCGTCCACGAACGCTGCCGCGGCGGCGGCCGGTTCCACCGACGGGTCGGCCAGCAGGCCCTCGGCGAGCGGCTCCAGACCCGCCTCGCGGGCGATCTGCGCCTTGGTGCGCCGCTTGGGCTTGAACGGGAGGTAGATGTCCTCCAGGCGGGCCTTGGTGTCGGCCGCGTTGATCCGCGCCTCCAGCTCGGCGTCGAGCTTGCCCTGCTCCCGGACCGAGTCGAGGACGGCCGCGCGCCGGTCCTCCAGCTCGCGCAGATACCGCAGCCGCTCCTCCAGGGTGCGCAGCTGGGCGTCGTCGAGCATCTCGGTCGCTTCCTTGCGGTAGCGCGCGATGAACGGCACGGTGGAGCCGCCGTCGAGCAGCTCGACGGCGGCCTTGACCTGCCGCTCCCGTACGCCGAGCTCCTCGGCGATCCTGCCTTCGATGGACGTCGTCACGATCGGTCCCGCCTGCCTTCGTTTGCACTGGACGGCTGCCAATTGTGGCAGGTGGCACCGGCGCAGGCGCGGACCGCCGCCCCGCCGGGCCCGGGGGCGGCGCGCCGGGGAGGCTACGCCTTGCCGAAGAGGTCGGCGGGGAAGGCGCCCGCGGCCATGGCCCGCTGGACGAAACCGCCGCCCAGCTCCGCGAGCCGGGCCAGGCCGTCCGCGCCGAGGTGTTCGTACGGGGCCGCGTCGAGGCGGTCGGTGTCGGCTTCCAGGCGTTCCCGTACGGCCCGGCCCTCATCGGTGAGCTCGCCGTCGGCGTCGAGGATCCCGCGCTCGCGCAGGCGGTCGGCGGCGGCGGTCAGGTCGGACGGC
Organism: Streptomyces sp. NPDC044571; assembly: GCF_040647115.1. Taxonomy (NCBI): domain Bacteria; kingdom Bacillati; phylum Actinomycetota; class Actinomycetes; order Kitasatosporales; family Streptomycetaceae; genus Streptomyces; species Streptomyces sp. NPDC044571. The sequence goes on along the minus strand of NZ_JBEZBN010000019.1, from coordinate 25,001 downwards.
TCCCAACCGCGGACGGCCCTGTTCCACTTCGGGGCCATGCCGCGGCCGGTCGCGGTGTGGCTGACCAGCGCCTCCAGCGGGTCCAGCCCCGCGATGAGCAGGGCCGCGAGGTGGCCGTCGCCGCGGTGCTCGCGCAGCAGGGTGGTGGCGTGCCACAGGCGCAGGTGCGGCTCCTCGGGTACGGGGAGGTCGGCGTGGGCGGCGTAGAGGGGGCGGGCGTGCCGGGTACAGGCCTCGGTGGCACGCATGGCCAGGTCGGCGGCCTCGGCGATCTCCGGGGAGGCGACGGTCTCCTCACCGAGCAGCCGGCGCAGGGTGCGGTCGGCGGCGCGCAGGCGGGCGGCGAGGGCCTGCTCGGGGGTGATCGTGTCCCAGACTGCGGGCAGGTGCCGGGCTACGGAGTCGTGGCGGTAGTTGTAGAAGGCCGCGGTCACGGCGCCGGCGCCGACGGCGCCCATGGCGGCGGAGCGGGAGGCGAGGTTGACGGCGAGCCGCTCGGTGACGCCGAGGGCGGCGTACTCCTTGGCGAGATCCGGCGAGAAGTAGATCGTGGCGTGCAGCGGGTTGATCGCGGCGTGCCAGCAGCGACGGGCGGCGAACTCGGGAATCGACATGCCCGCCAGGTTACCGACTGCTCAGTATGTCGGACAGGCCAGGCTCCGCCACACCGGTCCCCGCCCGGCGCAGGTGCCGTTTTCTGGCCTTTCTCGCAGGGTGCCCGTACCGCGCGGTGCGGCGCGCGCACGCGGTCATCCGGGCCCTCACGGCGCCGGGGGGCGTACCTGTGACGGCCGAATGGCGATCGTGTGACAGCAGGGGCCATGGACATGACGGGAGGGGCCGGGTGTGAATACGGTCGAGCCACCAGACCGAGAACATGACTGTCTCCCCTACCACTTGGAGCCCTTCGTGCACCGCAAAGTCATCGCCCCGAGCGTGCTCGCCGCTTCCCTGCTGCTGGTGATCCCGGCGTCGGCGGCGAGTTCCGTACCGGGCGCCCCGGGTATCGGCGATCCCTACTACCCGGCCAGCGGCAACGGGGGATACGACGTGTCCCATTACGACCTGCGCCTGCAGTACCAGCCGAAGACGGACCTGCTGGAGGGCACGGCCACCCTGCTGACCACCGCCAAGCAGGACCTCTCCCGCTTCAACCTGGACTTCGGCCTCAAGGTCAGCGAGATCCGGGTCAACGGTGCCAAGGCCAAGTTCGCCACGGCCGGGGACCACGAGCTGGAGGTGACCCCCGCCCAGCCGCTGCAGAAGGACCGGCAGGCGACCGTCGTCGTCAAGTACGCCGGCAAGCCCTCCGAGTTCAAGATCGACGGCTGGTCGGCCTGGCAGCGCACCCCGGACGGCGGCATCGCGGCGCAGGAGCCCGACTCGGCGGTCTGGTGGTTCCCGAGCAACGACCACCCGCTCGACAAGGCCACCTTCGACATCTCGGTCAACGTCCCGGACGGCACGCAGGCGATCAGCAACGGCGTGCTCCAGTCGCAGACTTCGCGGCTCGGCTGGACCCGGTACAACTGGCGCTCCAACAAGCCGCAGGCCACGTACCTCGCCACCCTCGCCATCGGCAAGTTCGACGTCACCACCGACAAGACGGCGAACGGGCTGCCGATCCTCAACGCGTACAGCAAGGACCTCGGCGACAACGCGGGGGCGGCGCGCGCCAGCGTCGAGCGGACCGGCGAGGTCGCCGAGTGGCTGGAAGGCGTCTTCGGCCCGTACCCGTTCAACGCGCTGGGCGGCTACGTGCCGAACGTGCCGTCCGGCTTCGCGCTGGAGACGCAGACCCGGCCGTTCTACAGCCCGCGGCAGTTCTCGAACGGCGCGAACGTCTCGGTCGTCGTCCACGAGCTGGCCCACCAGTGGTACGGCGACAGCGTGTCCGTGGAGGGCTGGAAGGACATCTGGGTCAACGAGGGCTTCGCCCGCTACAGCCAGTGGCTCTGGTCGGAGAAGGAGGGCGAGGGCACGGCGCAGGAGCTGGCCGACTGGGCGTACGCGCAGCACCCGGCCGAGGACCCGTTCTGGCAGGTCAAGCCGGGGGACCCGGGCCCGGACAACCAGTTCCACGGGGCGGTCTACGATCGCGGGGCGATCGCCCTCCAGGCGCTGCGCAACGAGATCGGCGACGAGAAGTTCTTCCAGATCCTCAAGGGCTGGCCGACCGAACGGGCCTACGGCAACGCCAAGGTCGGCGACTTCGTCCGCTACGCGGAGAAGGTGTCGAACAAGCCGCTGGCCCAGCTCTTCGAGACATGGCTCTACACCCCGGGCAAGCCCGCGTTCGCGCCGCCGGCCGCCGCCACGCCGGCCGCACGCTCCACCAAGGCGCCCGCCGCCAAGCCCGTGGAGCCCAAGTCCTGGAAGAAGATCGCCGAGACGAACACCGTCCACGAGACCGGGCACCGGCACGGCCGCTGACCAGTCGGTCGCGGTCAACCGGTCACCGGTCAATCGATCGCGGTCAACCGGTCGCGGTCAGCCGGTCATCGGTCATCGGTCATCCGTACCGTGACCGGATGCGCGCCGGCGCCCCTCAGCGGGCGCCGGCGCGCCACCGCGCCCGTGCCGCGCGCGCGAGCGGCAGGTACCGCAGCCGCTCCGGCAGCAGCGGTACGAGGAGCCGTACGCCCGTGCTGAACCGCCGGAGCCTGCGCTCCTGGGCCGGGGTCCACTCCAGCCCGATGGCGGCGCGGGCGTCGGGCGGCATGTAGCCGACGGTGACGAAGGCCCGCAGCCGCAGGAACGCCCTGCGCAGCACCGGCCAGGTCAGCCGCAGCAGCAGCCGCACCGGCAGGGAGCCGCCCTCGGGCCGCGGCAGCGGCACGTCCGTGGCGACCAGCTCGCGGGCGACCGTGGTGGGCTCGATCTCCTCGGCGAGCATCCGGCGGTAGTACGGCCAGTACTCCTCGATGCTCTGCGGCATGTCCCGGTCGCGCAGGCCGAGGATCCGGCCCACCTGGAGCCACTCCCGGTACAGCTGCCGCTCCTGGGCAGGGGTGAAGCGGCGCAGCAGGTAGCGCCCGGCGTGCAGGTAGACCGGGAAGCCGGTGGCGTGCACCCAGGCGTAGCAGGCGGGGTCGAGGGAGTGGTAGCGCCGCCCCCGGGTGTCGATGCCCTGGATGTCCTTGTGCAGCCGGCGCACCCTGCGCCCCTCGGCGGCGGCCTCGGGGCCGCCGTACACCCACAGCTGTACGGAGCGCAGTGAGCGCTCACCGCGCCCCCAGGGGTCCGTGCGGAAGACCGAGTACGCGTCGACCCCGGCCGCGATGGCGGGATGCGCGACCTGCATCGTGAAGGCGGCGGGCAGCATCAGCAGCGCCCGGATGTCACCGGAGATGGTCCAGAGCACCCCGCCGGGCGGCGGCGGCTCGGGCTCGCCGCGCCGCGCGGTCCCGGGTCGTGAAACGCGCTCGGCGGGCTGCTCCGTCGTACTCATACGTCCAGTATGACCGGCTCCGCTTGTGGGGGTTCCGCGCGATGTTCCGCGCCGGACAGAAAGTGGTGTCACGGGTGTTACCCCGAAGTAACCGCGGCTGCTTGTATGACGGCGTCGATCTCCCCCCGCAGGAATGACGGAGACCCCATGCTGCACACATCGCACGGCCGTTCCCGTGTCGCCGTCGCGGCCGTTGCGGCGATGGCCGCCGGAGCGCTGACCGTCGTCGGCGCCCCCGCCGCCACCGCGTCGGAGAGTGCCACCGCCCCCCGGCTCAGCGTCCTGACGTACAACACGTTCCTGATGAGCAAGAACCTCTATCCCAACTGGGGCCAGGACCACCGGGCTTCGGAGATCCCCAAGGCCTCCTTCTTCCAGGGGCACGACGTGGTCGTGCTCCAGGAGGCCTTCGACAACGGGGCCTCGGACGCCCTGAAGGCCAACGCCTCGGCCCGGTACCCGTACCAGACCCCGGTCGTCGGCCGCAGCAAGAGCGGCTGGGACGCCACGGGCGGCGCCTACTCCTCCACCACCCCGGAGGACGGCGGCGTCACCGTGCTGAGCAAGTGGCCGATCCTGCGCAAGGAGCAGGTCGTCTACAAGGACGCCTGCGGCGCCGACTGGTGGTCCAACAAGGGCTTCGCCTACGTGGTGCTGAACGTGAACGGCACCAGGGTCCACGTGGTGGGCACCCACGCGCAGTCCACCGACTCGGGCTGCGCCGCGGGCGAGGCGGCCGAGATGCGCGCCCGCCAGTTCAGGGCGATCGACGCCTTCCTGGACGGCAAGAACATCCCGGCCGGCGAACAGGTCATCGTCGCGGGGGACATGAACGTCGACTCCCGCAGCCCCGAGTTCGCCTCGATGCTCGCCAACGCCGACCTCGCCGACTCGGACGCGCGCACCGGCCACCCGTACTCCTTCGACACCGCGCTGAACTCGATCGCCCACTACCGCTACCCGAGCGACCCGCGCGAGGACCTGGACTACGTCCTCTACCGCAGGGGCAACGCCCGCCCGGCGGGCTGGGAGAACAACGTGGTCAAGGAGGAGTCGGCGCCCTGGACGGTCTCCAGCTGGGGCACCTCCTACACCTACGCCAACCTCTCGGACCACTACCCGCTGATCGGCAGGTAGCCCCCGGCCCCCGCCGCACCCGGCCCCCGCCGCACCCGGTCCGTCCACCGGGTGCGGCGGCTCCTGCACACAGCCCCGGCCGGCGTCAGTCCGCCGCGTACGGCTCCGCGTACAGGGCCTCGATCAGCGCGCCGTACTTCTCCCGCACCACCCGGCGGCGCAGCTTGAGCGAGGGCGTCAACTCCCCCGACTCAGGGCCCCATTCCTCGGCCAGCAGCCGGTACCGCTTGATCTGCTCGGTCCGGTTGAGGCGGGCGTTCGCGGCCTCGACGGCGCGGGCCACCTCCTCCTGCACGGCCGGGTGGCGGACGAGCAGGTCGGGCGAAGCGGCCTCGATTCCCCGGGCCGCGGCCCAGGCGGGGGCCATCTCCGGGTCCAGGACCAGGAGGGCGACCAGATAGGAGCGGCCGTCGCCGTGCACCAGGGCTTGGCCGATCAGCGGGTGCTCCTTGACGGTGTTCTCCACCAGGGCCGGCGAGACGTTCTTCCCGGTCGAGGTGATGATCAGCTCCTTCTTGCGGTCGGTGAGCCAGAGGAAGCCGTCCTCGTCGATCCGGCCGATGTCCCCGGTGGCGAACCAGCCGTCGCCGTCGTGCGCGCGCTCCACCGAGCCGTCCGGGCGCAGGTAGCCCGCGAAGACGGTCTCGCCCCGCGCGAGGATCTCCCCGTCTTCCGCGAGCCGCAGTTCCAGCCCCTCGATCGGGCGTCCGACCGAGCCCAGCCGGAAGCCGTCCGGGCTGTTGACGGTGCACACGCCGGAAGTCTCGGTGAGCCCCCAGGCGTCCATGATGGTGATCCCCCAGCCCGCCCAGAACCGGACCACGTCGATCGGCATCGGGGCGGTCGCGCTGGCGGTCCACAGCAGCCGGTCCAGCCCCGCCCGGCCCAGCAGCGGGTCCAGCACCTGCTGCTTGACCTCCGCGTACGAGGCTTCGAGCGCGGCCGGAACCTCCTCTCCGCGCTCCCGGTGGCCGGCCCGGGCGCGGGCGACGACGTTCGCGGCCTCGATGGCCTCCCGCTGCCCGGCCGGAAGCCGGGACAGCACCGCGCGGACTGACGCGGCGAGTTTCTCCCACACCCGGGGCACGCCGAAGAACTGCACCGGACGCAGTTCGCGGACGGCGAGCGCCACGGCGGCCGGGTCGGCGACGAGGCGTACGTGGGCGGCCCGCAGCAGCGGCAGGTAGATGCCGAGGATCCGCTCGGCGATGTGCGCGAAGGGCAGGTAGCAGATGTGCTCGGCGTGCTCGGGCAGTTCCACGCGCCGGTCGAGGCGGACGGACTGGAGCAGGATGTTGCGGTGGGTGAGCCGGACCCCCTTGGGGTCGCCGGTCGTGCCCGAGGTGTAGACGACGGTGAGCGGGTCCTCGGGGCGGGCCTCCCGCCATGCCTTCTCGAAGGCGTCGGCGCGGTGCATCCGGGCGCCGCTCGCGTAGAGGGAGTCGTACGTACCGTGCGGGCTCCCGGCGGCCAGGCTGTCGGCCTCGGCCACGACCAGCCGCTCCAGCGGCACGGTGGCGTCGGCGAGCAGGGGTTCCCACCGGGCGAGTTCGCGGGCGCCTTCGATGACGGCGAACCGGGCCCGGCTGTGTCGGGCGATGTGGGCGATCTGCTCGGGCGCGGAGGTCCCGTACACGGTGACGGGGACGGCGCCGAGGTGGACGAGGGCGAGGTCGCTGAGCCAGTGCTCGGGGCGGTTGCCCATCATGATCAGGACGTGTTCGCCGCGTTCGATGCCGAGCGCGGCGTACCCGGAGGCGAGGACGGCCACCTTGCGGCGGACTTCCGACCAGGTGAGCGTCGTCCAGTCGGCCTCGCCGGTGCGCCACGAGAGGGCGGGCAGCTCGGCGTGTTCGGCGGCGTTGCGGGCGAGCAGGGCGGGGAGGGTGAGCTCTTCGGCGGGTCCGGGCAGTCGCAGGTTCGTGGTCATGGGCAGCTCCTGGCCGTTTCACATCGTTGGTGCGACAGCAATACTGTTGAAGCTGTACCGAGGCTGTACCGGCTGCACTGCGCGCGCAGCAGAGAGCGAGGCGGAGACCATGACCACCGAGGCACCCGGGCCCGCGCTCACCGTCGACGAGCTCGCCGCCCGGGCGGGTGTGACCGTCCGCACCGTACGGTTCTACAGCACCCGCGGCCTTTTGCCCCCTCCCGTGATCGGACCCCGCCGGGTGGGCCACTACGGCCCCGAGCACGTGTCGCGGCTCGCGCTGATCGAGGAGTTGCAGCACCAGGGCATGACGCTGTCGGCCATCCAGCGCTACCTGGACGCCCTGCCGGACGACCTGAGCGCCCACGACCTGGCGATCCACCGGGCGCTGGTGGCCACATGGGCCCCCGACTCGGCGCTGGAGTCCTCCCGGGAGGAGCTGGAGAAGCGTGCGGGGCGGCCGCTGACCGAGGGCGATCTGCGGCGCCTGACGGCGATGAACGTGGTGGCCCCGACCGCGGAGGGCTTCCGGGTGGACGTGGGGCTGCTGCGGCTGGGCGTCGCGCTGCTCGACGTACCGATCGCCCACGAGACGATCCTCGTCGCGCGCAAGGTGCTGCTGGAGCACGCGCGGACGGCGGCGCACGAGCTGACCGCGCTGTTCCGGGACGAGGTGTGGGGGCCGTTCACGCAGGGCGAGAGCGATCCGGAGCGGGTGGAGTCCATGAAGGCGCTGTCCGCGCACATGCAGCCGATGGTGGTGCAGGCGCTGGTGACCGCCTTCCAGCGGTCGTTGAAGGAGGAACTGCGGGCGGCGTTCGTCTCGGAGCCCGCAGAGGACTGATGACGGCCCGGTCCCCGCTGTCCGCGCGGGCCCGGGCCGTGCTCGGTACGCTGGAGAGGAATCCACGCGTCCGCCAATCCCTTCTCGATCGAGCGGTTCCCGGCCGCGACGGTCCATCGACGATTCCGCCGCTCGACGTGGCACCGCTCCCTGCGCGCACCGGGCGGGTGACATCTGCATGGACCTCAACACCATCACCGAAGTCGTGCGGCGGCCTTCCGACCGGCCGGGCGCCGACTGGCAGGCGGGAGACGCCTGGCTCGCCGGCGGCACCTGGCTGTTCTCCACCGAACAGCCGGACCTGCGCCGACTGTTGGACCTGACCGCACTGCCCTGGGATCCCCTCGTACGGAGCGCCGCGGGCCTGGAGATCGGCGCGACGTGCACCATCCGCGACCTGCACGCCTTCGTACCGCCGCGCGACTGGCTCGCGGGCGGCCTGCTCGCGAGCGCCTGCGAGGCGTTCCTGTCCTCGTTCAAGGTCTGGAACGCGGCCACCGTGGGCGGAAACATCTGCATGTCCCTGCCCGCGGGCCCGATGATCACGCTGACGGTCGCGCTGGAGGCACGGTACGAGCTGTGGGCCGCCGACGGGTCCGTGCGCACCGTCGACGCCCTCCGCTTCGTGACCGGCGACCACCGCAACGTCCTCGCCCCCGGGGAAGTGCTGCGCCGCATCGAGGTCCCGGCGCACGCCCTGCGCAAACGCGCCGTGCACCGCCGGTTCTCGCTGACCCGCCTCGGCCGTTCGACCGTGTTCCTCATCGGTACGCAGACACCCGGGACGAGCGATCTGCTGCTCACCGTCACCGCAGGCACCACACGGCCCGTCCGCCTCGCCTTCGACACCATGCCCGAGGCCGGGACCCTGAGGCAGAGCATCGACGCCGTCCCCGCCGACGTCTGGTTCGCCGACCCCAACGGGACGCCCGACCACCGTCGCCACCTGACACGGCACTTCGCCGAGGAGATCCGCGGCGAACTCATGGCCGGGAGCTGGGCATGACCTACTTCGTGAACGGCAGGAGGTTCGACGAAGAGCCGGAACCTGGCCAGTGTCTGCGCACCTTCCTGCGGGCGCTCGGCCACTACGGCGTCAAGAAGGGCTGCGACGCGGGCGACTGCGGTGCCTGCACGGTGTGGCTGGACGGCACGCCGATGCACAGCTGCATCACCCCGGCCTTCCGCGCGGAAGGCCGTGGGGTGACGACGATCGAGGGGCTCGGCTCCCCCGGCGACCTGCATCCGGTACAGCGCCGGTTCCGGGACGCCCCCGGGTTCCAGTGCGGCTTCTGCACCGCCGGGATGATCATGACCGCTGCGACGTTCACCGAGGACCAGAAGAGGGACCTGCCACGGGCGTTGAAGGGCAACCTCTGCCGCTGCACCGGCTACCGGGCGATCGAGGACGCCGTGAACGGTGTCGTCGGCGTGCAGACGGCCGCACCCGGAAAGGCCGTGGGCACGAGCGTCGGCGCACCGGCGGCCGAGGACGTGGTGACCGGCCGGGCCGAGTTCACGATGGACACCCGCATGGAGGGCATGCTGCACCTGAAAGTGCTGCACTCGCCCCACGCGCACGCCCGGATCGTCTCGATCGACAAGAGCGCCGCGCTGGCGGTCCCCGGCGTGCACCGCGTCTACACCTGGAAGGACGTGCCGCGCCGGCGCTTCACCACGGCGATCCACACGGACCACCTCGTGGACCCGGACGACACCTACATCCTCGACGACAGGGTCCGCTTCGTCGGCCAGCGCGTCGCCGTCGTCCTCGCCGAAACGGTCGGGGCGGCGGAGGAGGGCTGCCGGAGGCTGGCCGTGGAGTACGAGGTGCTGCCCGCGGTCTTCGACCCCGACGCGGCCATGGCCGACGGGGCGCCGCAACTGCACGGTCCGGAGGACCCGTTCGTCCGCGACTGCGTCCACAACCTGCTGCTGGAGATCCATTCGCACATCGGCGACGTCGACGCCGGCTTCGCCGCGGCCGACGTGGTCCACGAGGGCACGTACTCCTCACCGCGCGTACAGCACGTGCACCTGGAGACCCACGGCTCGATCGCCTGGATGGAGGACGGCGTGCTGAACGTCCGCACCAGTTCGCAGTCGCCGTCGATCGCGAAGGGCAAACTGGCCTATCTGTTCGCGCTGCGCCCGGACCGGCTCCGCGTGTTCTGCAAGCGCGTCGGCGGCGGCTTCGGCGGCAAGCAGGAGGTCATCTCGGAGGACCTCGTCGCGCTCGCCGCCCTGGACACCGGGCGGCCCGTCTGCCTGGAGTACACGCGTGAGGAGGAGTTCACCACGGCTTCGCCGCGGCACCCGATGAAGCTGACCGTCAAGCTCGGCGCCAAGGCGGACGGCACGCTCACGGCGTTCCAGGTGCGCAACGTGTCCAACACGGGCGCCTACGGCAACCACGGCGGCGAGACGCTCCACGCGGGCGGCGCCGCCGTCATGATCTACCGGTGCCCCAACAAGAGGTACGACGCGTACTCCGTCTACACCAACACCGTTCCGAGCGGGGCGCTTCGCGGGTACGGGATGACCCAGCCGGCCTTCGCCGTGGAATCGGCGATGGACGAGCTGGCCCTCGCCCTGCACATGGACCCGCTCGCACTGCGGCGCCGCAACATCGTGCGTCCCGGCGACCCGCTCGTCGCGATGCACGAGGGTCCCGACGACGTGATGTTCAACGAGGACGGGCTCTGCAAGTGCATCGACCTCGTGGCCGGCGAGCTGGCCCGTACGGCCGATCAGCCGTCCCCCGGCCCCGGGTGGCTGGTGGGGGTCGGCGTGGCGAGTTCGCTGCACGAGACCGCGCCCCCGACGGAGCACATCTCCGAGGCCTGGATCACGCTCGGCGACGACCTCGTGTACGAACTGGCCGTCGGAACCGTGGAATTCGGCGAGGGCACCTCGACCGCGCACGTGCAGATCGCGGCCGGCCAGCTGGGTACGACACCCTCGCGGATCCGCCTGGTCCAGTCCGACACCGACCGCACGGGGTTCGACACCGGCGCCTTCGCGAGTGCCGGGCTGTTCGTCGCGGGCAACGCGGTGCTCCGGGCGGCCAACGCGGTGCGCGACCGCATCCTGGAGTTCGCCGCCGCGCACACGGGCGTCCACGTCGTGATGTGCTCGATGGACGACGACCACGTCATGTGCGGGGACGAGCGCGTCCCGCTCGCCGAGCTGGTCGCCCTGGCCCGGGCGCGCGGCATCCGGTTCACCGCCGCGCGCAAGGCATACGGCTCGCCCCGCAGCGTCACCTCCAACACCCAGGGCTTCCGGGTCGCCGTCCACCGGATGACGGGCGAGATCCGCATCCTGTACAGCGTCCAGGCGGCCGACGCCGGTGTGGTCATCAACCCCGAGCAGGTGCGCGGACAGGTGGACGGCGGTGTCGCCCAGGGCATCGGATTCGCGCTGACCGAGAACTTCCAGGTCGACGCGGACGGCGTCATGGTCAACCCGAACCTCCGCAACTACCGGATCCCCAGCTACGCCGACGTGCCCCGCACCGACGTGCTGCTCGTGGGCTCGTCGGACTCCGTCGGGCCGATGGGGGCAAAGGGGATGGCGGAATGCTGCATCAACCCGGTGGCCCCTGCGCTGGCGAACGCGCTCCGCGATGCCACCGGCGTCCGCTGTCGCGAGCTGCCCCTCACCCCGGAGCGGATCTACAGCCTGCTGGGTGAGAGCCGGGCGGCACGGACGGGCCCGGGACGATGACGCCCGAGAAGCCCGCCGACGTGGCGCAGGCCGCGGAGGCGGCGCCGCCCGTACCCGACCGTCGCGCTCCTGGCACTCGCCCCGTCGCCGCTGAAGTGGCCGATCTGGCTCGGAACGGGATGCCGCACAGCGGCAAGGCCGGCCGGAGGCGATCCGGCCGGCCTTCCCGGTAACCCGGTCACCGGGTCACCGAGGTCGCCGTGCTAGTCGGCGTACGTCTCCCCGCGCTCGGCCTTCGCGATCAGCGAGGCCGGCGGGGTGAACCGCTCCCCGTACTGGGCTGCCAGCTCACGCGCCCGGGCCACGAATCCCGGCAGGCCGCCCTCGTAGCCGTTGATGTACTGGATCACACCGCCGGTCCAGGCCGGGAAGCCGATCCCCATGATGGAGCCGATGTTGGCGTCGGCGATCGAGGTCAGGACGCCCTCGTCGAGGCAGCGGACGGTGTCCAGCGCCTCGGAGAAGAGCATCCGCTCCTTCATGTCCTCGAAGGGGATGTCGGCGTCCGGCTTGGCGAAGTGCTCGCGCAGCCCGGGCCAGATGCGCGTGCGCTTGCCCGCCTCGTCGTACTCGTAGAAGCCGGCCCCGCCGCTGCGCCCCGGGCGGTCGAACTCGTCGACCATCCGGTCGATGACCGTGTCGGCGGGGTGGGCGGTCCACTCCCGGCCCTCGGCCTCGAAGGCCTTGCGGGTCTCGTTGCGGATCTTCCGCGGGAGGGTCAGCGTGAGCTCGTCCATGAGGGACAGCACCTTCGCGGGGTAGCCGGCCTGCGCCGCGGCCTGTTCGATCGAGGCGGGCTCGATGCCCTCGCCGACCATGGCCACGCCCTCGTTGATGAACTGACCGATGACGCGCGAGGTGAAGAAGCCGCGCGAGTCGTTGACCACGATCGGCGTCTTGTTGATCTGCCGCACGAGGTCGAAGGCGCGGGCGATGGCTTCGTCGCCGGTGCGCTCTCCCTTGATGATCTCCACGAGCGGCATCTTGTCGACGGGCGAGAAGAAGTGCAGGCCGATGAAGTCGGCGGGGCGCCTCACCCCTTCCGCGAGCCCGGTGATGGGCAGCGTGGAGGTGTTGGAGCAGAGCAGCGCGTCCGGGGCGATCACGTCCTGGATCTCCTGGAACACCCGGTGCTTGAGCGCGGTGTCCTCGAAGACCGCCTCGATCACGGCGTCGCAGCCCGCGAGGTCGGCCGCGTCGGCGGTCGGGGTGATCCGGGCCAGCAGCTCGGCGCGCTTGGCCTCGGTCGTACGGCCGCGCGAGAGCGCCTTGTCGAGCAGCTTCTCGGAGTACGCCTTGCCCTTGGCCGCGGCCTCGGGGGTGACGTCCTTGAGCACGACCTCGATGCCCGCGCGGGCGCAGGAGTAGGCGATGCCCGCGCCCATCATCCCGGCGCCGAGGACGGCGACCTTCGTGACCTTGCGCGGCTCGATGCCCTGGGGGCGGCTACGGCCGGCGTTGACGGCCTGGAGGTCGAAGAAGAACGCCTGGATCATGTTCTTGGCGGTCTGCCCGGTGACCAGCTCGGTGAAGTAGCGGGCCTCGATGGTCAGCGCCGTCTCGAAGTCCACCTGGGCGCCCTCGACGGCGCAGGCGAGGATGTTGCGCGGCGCCGGGTACGGGGCCCCGTTCAGCTGCTTCTTCAGGTTGGCGGGGAACGCCGGGAGGTTGGCGGCGAACCGCGGGTTGGAGGGCGTGCCCCCCGGGATCTTGTAGCCGGGGACGTCCCAGGGCTGCTGCGACTCGGGGTTCGCGTCGATGAAGGCACGGGCCTTGGCCAGCATCTCCTCGGGCGTGGCGGCCAGCTCGTGGACGAGGCCGTTCTCCAGGGCGCGCCGGGGGTCGTACTGGGTGCCCTGGAGCAGCACCTTGAGCAGCGCGTCGGCGATGCCCATCAGGCGCACGGTACGGGTGACGCCGCCGCCGGCCGGGAGCAGGCCGAGGGTGACCTCGGGCAGGCCGATCTTCGAGCCGGGCGCGTCGAGGGCGATCCGGTGGTGGGAGGCCAGGCAGATCTCGTAGCCGCCGCCGAGGGCGGCGCCGTTGATGGCGGCGACGACCGGCTTGCCGAGGGTCTCGATGCGGCGCAGCGAGGCCTTGATCTCGGTGCCGGTGTCGAAGGCCAGCCGGGCGTCCTCGGGGCGCAGCCGGATCATGTCCTTGAGGTCGCCGCCCGCGAAGAAGGTCTTCTTGGCGGAGGTGAAGATGATGCCCCGGATGGAGTCCTTCTCGGCCTCGGCGCGGTCGGCGACGGCCGCGATGGAGTCCTTGAAGGCCTGGTTCATGGTGTTGGCGGACTGGTCGGGGTCGTCGAGGACCAGGGTGACGACGCCGGTCTCGTCCTGCTCCCAGCGGATCGTGGTGGACTCGCTCATGTTCGCTACTTCCGTGTCGGGGGTGGGCTCGGGTGCAGGACGGGTTCAGAGGCGTTCGACGACGGTGGCCACGCCCATGCCGCCGCCGACGCAGAGGGTGGCGAGGCCGTAGCGCTTGTCCTGGCGCTCCAGTTCGTCGACGAGGGTGCCGAGGATCATCGCGCCGGTGGCGCCGAGCGGGTGGCCCAGCGCGATGGCGCCGCCGTTGACGTTGACCTTGTCGAGGGAGACTCCCATGTCCTTGACGAAGCGCAGGACGACGCCGGCGAAGGCTTCGTTGATCTCGATCAGGTCGATGTCGTCGATGGTCAGGCCGGCCTTGGCGAGGGCCTTGCGGGTGGCCGGGGCGGGGCCGGTGAGCATGATGGTGGGCTCGGAGCCGGACACGGCGGCCGAGACGATCCGGGCGCGCGGGGTCAGGCCGGCCCGCTCCCCCGCCTCGCGGGAGCCGATGGCGACGAGCGAAGCGCCGTCGACGATGCCCGAGGAGTTGCCCGCGTGGTGGACGTGGTCGATCTTCTCGACCCAGTGGTACTTCTGGAGGGCGACGGCGTCGAAGCCGCCGAGCTCGCCGATGTCCGCGAAGGAGGGCTTCAGCTTGGCGAGGGTGTCGGCCGTCGTGCCCGGGCGCATGAACTCGTCGTGGTCCAGGACGACCAGGCCGTTGCGGTCGGTGACCGGGACCACGGACTTCGCGAAGCGGCCCTCCTTGACGGCCGTGGCGGCGCGCTCCTGGGACAGGGCGGCGTACTCGTCCACGTCGCGCCGCGAGAAGCCCTCGATGGTGGCGATCAGGTCGGCGCCGATGCCCTGGGGGACGAAGTTGACGTCCCAGTTCGTCATCGGGTCGTTGAACCAGGCCCCGCCGTCGGAGGCCATCGGGACCCGGGACATGGACTCCACGCCGCCCGCGAGGACCAGGTCCTCCCAGCCGGAGCGGACCTTCGCGGCGGCCAGGTTGACCGCCTCCAGGCCCGAGGCGCAGAAGCGGTTCTCCTGCACACCGGCCACCGTGTCCGGGAGGCCGGCGGCGATGGCCGCGATCCGGGCGATGTCGGAGCCCTGGTCGCCGACCGGGCCGACGACACCGAGGACGATGTCGTCGATGGCGGCCGGGTCGAGTCCGGGGTTGCGCTCGCGCAGGGCGTGGATCAGGCCGACCACCAGGTCGATCGGCTTGGTGCCGTGCAGGGATCCGTTGGCCTTGCCGCGGCCGCGCGGCGTGCGGATCGCGTCGTACACGTACGCTTCGGTGCTCACTGGTCAAGCCTTTCGAGGGAAGGTTCAGCCGGTCGTGCCGGCCGGCCGGTGGTGCCGGTCTCAGCCGAGCAGGGAACGACCGATGATCTCCTTCATGATCTCGGTCGTACCGCCGTAAATGGTCTGGATGCGGCCGTCGGTGTAGGCCCGTGCGACCGGGTATTCGCTCATGTAGCCGTATCCGCCGTGCAGTTGCAGGCAGCGGTCGGCGACCCGCTTCTGGAGTTCGGTCGCCCACCACTTGGCCATCGAGGCGTGGACGTGGTCCAGCTCGCCGTTCGAGTGGTCGACGATGCAGCGGTCCAGGAAGGTGCGGGTGACGGCGCACTCGGTGGCCATCTCCGCGATCTCGAAACGGACGTGCTGGAGCTTGGAAAGGGGCCGGCCGAAGGCCTCGCGCTCCTTGACGTACCGGGTGGTGATCTCCAGCAGGTGTTCGGCGGCGGCGATGCCGGCCATCGCGATGCCCATCCGCTCCTGCGCGAGGTTGGTCATCAGGTGGACGAAGGCTCCGTTCAGCTCGCCGAGCAGGTTCTCCTTGGGGACGCGTACGTCGTGGAAGAACAGCTCGGCGGTGTCCTGTGCCTTCTGGCCGATCTTGGCGAGGTTGCGGCCGCGCTCGAAGCCTTCCGTGCCGCGCTCGACGACCAGCAGCGACAGACCGTGCGCCCCGCCCTCGGGGGTGGTCTTGGCGACCACGATCACCAGGTCCGCCAGGATGCCGTTGGAGATGAAGGTCTTCGACCCGTTGAGTACCCAGTGGTCCCCGCGGTCCTCGGCGCTCGTCCGGATGCCCTGGAGGTCCGAACCCGCGCCCGGCTCGGTCATCGCGATCGCGGTGATGGTCTCGCCCGAGCAGAAACCGGGCAGCCAGCGCCGCTTCTGCTCCTCGGTGGCCAGCGAGGTCAGGTACGGCCCGATGATGTCGTTGTGCAGGCCGATCGCGAGTCCGGGCGCGCCCGCTCGGGTGAACTCCTCCGCGATCACCGCGGCGTAGCGGAAGTCGGGGTTCCCGCCGCCCCCGTACTCCTCGGGGACGGCCAGCCCCAGCAGGCCCTGGCGGCCGGCGGCCCGCCAGGCCTCGCGGCTGACGATGCCGTCCTTCTCCCACTGCTCGTAGTGCGGCAGCACCTCCTTGGCGAGGAAGGTGCGGACGGTCTCGCGGAACGCCTCGTGGTCGGCGTCGAAGATGCGGCGTTGCATCGGGGCCCCCTAGAGCCAGCTCTTGACGGTTTCGATCAGTCGGGCCGGCTCGGGGCCGACGGGCGTGACGTTGAGCATGGTGACCCCCGCCTCGCGGAAGGCCTCGACCCGCTCGCGTACGTAACTCTCCGGCCCGCACAGCGTCATGAGCTCGCAGAACTCGTCGGGGACGGCGGCGGCCGCGTCGCGCTTGCGCCCGGAGAGGTAGAGCTCCTGGATCTTCCGGGCCTCCTCCTCGTAGCCGTAGGCGACGGCCAGGTCGTTGTAGAAGTTCTTGCCGACCGCGCCCATCCCGCCGACGTACAGGGCGATCTGGGGGCGGGCCCGGTCCCGTACGGCGGCGGCGTCCTCGCCGATCGCCAGCAGCCCGCCCGCGACGGTTTCGAGCGGTGCGAG
Source organism: Streptomyces sp. NPDC044571 (assembly GCF_040647115.1). NCBI lineage: Bacteria > Bacillati > Actinomycetota > Actinomycetes > Kitasatosporales > Streptomycetaceae > Streptomyces > Streptomyces sp. NPDC044571. The sequence continues at coordinate 8,676 of NZ_JBEZBN010000019.1, read as the reverse complement.
CTCCGGGGCGCGCCGGGCGGCGCCCTCGGCGAGGGAGGCCCCCCACACGGAGTCGGCCTTCTCGGGGATGTAGAGCGTGGGCAGCCAGCCGTCCGCGATCTCCGCGGTCATCCGCACGTTCGCCGGGCCGAGCGAGGCGATGTAGACGGGAACGCGGTCGCGGACCGGTCGGGTGAGGAGCTTCAGCGGCTTGCCGTGCCGGCCGCCCTTCTCGGGCGGCAGCGGCATGTCGGTGATGCCGTGGTGGTCGATGGTCTCGCGCCGCCAGATGCGACGGCACAGCTCGACCGTCTCGCGGGTCCGGCCGAGGGGCCGGTCGTACGGTTTGCCGTGCCAGCCTTCGACGACCTGCGGGCCGGAGGCCCCCAGGCCCAGCAGCGCCCGGCCGCCGGACATGGCGTCCAGGGCGGCCGCCGTCTGGGCGATGAGGGCGGGGGTGCGGGAGTAGACGTTGAGGATCGCGGAGCCGATCTTCATCCGTTCGGTGCGGGCCGCCAGGTATCCCATGATCGTCGGGGAGTCGAAGCCCCACGCCTCGGCGACCCACACCGCGTCGAGCCCGGCCGACTCCAGCGCCGCCGCCTCGTCGGCGGCCCGGCGCGGGTCCGTGGCGTAGTCGAGCATCATGGACAGTTCCATCAGGCGTCCTCACCCTTCCCGAGCAGGCCCGGCACGTCCCAGTCGCGGGCCACGGATGTGGTGTCGGCTCCCGGTCGGGCCGGGCCGGAGGTGACGGCGCCGGGGGTCGCGGAGAAGCGGGGCGCCGGCGCCGGCTGGGTGATCCCGCCGAAGTCGGTGAAGGTGGCGCGGGCGGCCAGGTGGGGGTGGTGCGGGGCCTCGCTCAGGGACAGCACCGGCGCCACGCAGGCATCCGTTCCCTCGAAGACCGCCGTCCACTCCGCGCGCGTACGGGACTTGAAACGCGCGGCGACGGCCTCGCGCAGCTCCCCCCAGCGGGCCAGGTCCTTGCGGGCGGGGACCTGGTCCTTGATGCCGAGCAGCTCCACGAAGGTGTCGTAGAACTGCTGCTCCAGCGCTCCGACCGCCATGTACTGGCCGTCCGAGGTCTCGTAGGTGCCGTAGAAGGGGCAACCGCCGTCGAGCAGGTTGGCTCCGCGGCGGTCCTGCCAGCCGCCGGCCGCCATCATGCCGTGGATCATGGCGGTGAGGTGGGCGGTGCCGTCGACGATGGCCGCGTCGACGACCTGGCCGGTCCCGTCGGGGGTGCGGGCGTGTTGGAGGGCGGCGAGGACGCCGATGACCAGGTAGAGGGAGCCGCCCGCGTAGTCGCCGACGAGGTTGGCGGGGACGGCCGGGGGTCCGTCCGGATCGCCGATCATGCCGAGGGCGCCGGTGACGGCGATGTAGGCGATGTCGTGTCCCGCCGTGTGGGCGAGCGGGCCGTCCTGGCCCCAGCCGGTCATCCGGCCGTAGACCAGCTTCGGGTTCCGGGCGTGGCAGTCGACCGGGCCGACGCCGAGCCGCTCGGCCACCCCGGGACGGAAGCCCTCGATGAGGACATCGGCCCGCGCCGCCAGGTCCAGTACGCGGGCGCGGCCCTCGGGGGACTTCAGGTCGACCAGCACGGAGCGCTTGTTGCGGTTGGTGACGTCGTAGGCGGGGTTGATCGCGAGGCCGCCTCCGCCCGGGCGGTCCACCCGGACCACGTCCGCCCCCAGGTCGGCGAGGAGCATGGCGGCGAACGGGCCGGGCCCGATGCCCGCGAGTTCGACGACGCGCACGCCCGCGAGCGGGCCCTTGCCTGTCACTGCCATCGAACCCCCAGCATCCCGTAGCCGACCGCGCTGTGTGACACAACTGATGTAACACCAGTGATGCTAGGAACGTGTTCCACTTCGCACAAGAGCAAGCGCTTAGCCGTTTGACGTGTTTCGGGCGTCGAGCTCCTTCAGGTGCCGCTTGAGGGCCACCGTCCGGTAGCTCTCCTCCACCCATTCGCACAGCACCTCCACGGACGGTGCCCCCTTCTCCCCGAGCGGCAGGGAGACCCAGCCGGCCCGGCCCAGCCCGTACCCGGTCGGCTCCGCTCCCGGGGCGGTCATCGCGTGGCCGTGCAGGGCCTCGTCCTTGAGCTTCACGGAGAGACCGGGTGCGCCGGGGCCGTCGGCGGTCCCCAGGAAGACGAAGATCTTCTTGTTGACCTTCACCACGCAGTCCTCCGGGCCCCACGGGTACTCCTCGACCGCCTCCGGCAGGCCCCGGGCGAACGCCCGCACCGCCTCCCACTTGCGCACCGAAGCCTTCATGGACGCCTCCGCTCACCGCAGGTCGCGGCCTGCGCTCACCGACAGTCGATCCCACGTTAGGGCCTGGTCCGGACACCGGTCGGGCAACCGGACCGAAGGCCTGCGGCGGGCGCGCCCCGCCGCCGCGGAAACCCCTGTGAACGGGGGCCCGGGGCCTATGTACTCTGGGCGGCTTCCGGCCCTGATCAAGGGCCGCACAGACATCACGTGGGGGGACTCGGTGTCTCATCGCCGAATCGCAGCAACCGCCGCCGTTCTCGCGGCCGGCATATCTCTCGTACCGGGCACGGCCCACGCGGCCGACGGCCCGGCGGACGGCAAGGCGCACGGGGTCAGCGCGTCCGACCTGGCCGCGGCCAAGGCCAAGGCGTCGCAGCTTCCGACCTTCACCAGCCCGGCGGGCCGCGCCGTGAAGTCGGCCGCCCCGGCGTCCGGCGGTTCCAAGGCCACCGCGCAGGCGCAGGGCGCAGCCGCCGCCACCGAACCGACGTACACGGTCGCGCTGAAGGGCAAGGCCACCAGCGCCCACGGGATCTCGCTGGAGACCAGCGTCACGGGCGACCCCGGCCAGAGCCTCTCCGTCACCATCGACTGGGGCGACAACGGGTGGAAGCAGAGCTTCGGCGTCAGCGGATCCCGTGTGGAGACGATGCCCCACAACTACGCTGAAGTGGGCACGTACCTGATCACGGTCACGGTCGAGGACACCTCCGCCCAGACCTCGGTCACCAACACGCTCACCGTCACCACCGCCGGTTCCGACTACACCCCGTACGGCCCGACCCGCCTGCTGGACACCCGCGACGGGACCGGCGCCCCGCAGCACAAGGTCGCCCCGTACAGCCCGGTCCGCGTGAAGATCGGCGGCAACGGGGGCATCCCGGCCGGCGTGACCGCCGTGGCCCTCAACGTCACGGTCACCGGCACCACCAGCGGGGGCCACGTCACGGCGTACGCCGGCGGCGGCTCGCTCCCCACCACGTCGAACGTCAACTTCGCCCCGGGACAGACCGTCCCGAACCTGGTCATCGTGCCGGTCGGAGCCGACGGCTACGTCAACCTCTACAACGGCGGCTGGGAGTCGGTCGACCTGATCGCCGACGTCGCGGGGTACTTCACGCACAGCGCGTCCAGCGGCTACACCCCGATGGCGCCCGCCCGCTTCGTCGACACGCGCTCGGGTCTCGGCACCGCCAAGGGCCAGCTCGCCGGCTACGGCACCTTCAGCACCCAGATCACCGGTCTGCGCGGCGTCGGCGCGAACGCCACGGCCGTGGCTCTGAACGTGACGGTCACCAACCCCCGGAGCGCCGGTCACCTGACCGTCTACCCGAGCGGACAGTCGGCGCCCACCGCCTCCAACGTGAACTTCACGGCCGGCCAGACCATCGCCAACTCGGTGATCGTCCCCGTCGGCCCGGACGGCAGGATCAGCGTCCGCAACGGCGGCTGGAACCCCGCCGACGTCATCGTCGACGTCGTCGGCTACTACAGCCCGACCGGTACGAGCGCGTACCGGCCCACGGAGCCGTTCCGGCTGCTCGACACCCGCGACTCGAACGACTGGGCCTGGGGTCCGCTGGGCGGCCGCGGCTACATCTACATGCCCCTGGGTGCGAAGTACCCCAACGACAGGGGGTACGTGCTGAACACCACGGTGACCAACACCCGGGACAACGGCTACCTCGCCGTCACCCCGGACCCGAACACCAAGGAGGCGTACGACAACGGCTGGGACGTCTGGCCGCCCGAGCCCACGTCGTCCAACCTGAACTGGACCGTCGGCAAGACCGTCCCGAACCTGGTCCAGGCGAGCACCGGCTCCACCGGGGTCATCGACTTCTGGAACCAGAGCGACGGCGACATCGACCTCATCGTGGACATGTTCGGCTTCTACGAGGACAACTGAACCTCCCGCAAGCCCTGTTCACAGCGCCCCGGAAACGGCCTCCACGCCGCTTCTGGGGCGCTGCCCGCTGTGGCACGGGCCACAGGGCGGGGGCCCGTGAGCGGCCGCTCAGGAGCTGTGTACCCTGAGCGGGCTTTCAGCCCTGCTCAACGGGCTCATGAACCATAGGGGGCTCGGTGTCATACCGCCGACTCGCAGCATCGGCCGCCGTCTTCGCGGCCGGCATTTCTCTCATACCGGGCATGGCCCACGCGGACGGTGCCCCGGCCGACGGCAAGGCCCACGGCGTCAGCACGCCCGACCTGGCCGAGGCCGGCCTGTCGAAGGGCGCCAAGTTCACCAGCCCCGCCTCGAAGTCGACCCGGCAGACCCTGCCGGGCGCCAAGAGCAGGACGGCCGCCCCGCAGACCCTGGCCGCGGACGGCGCCACCGCCACCACCGCCGGCAACCCGACTCTCGCGGTCGCCCTGGAAGCCTTCGGCTTCAGCGCGCACGGCATCGAGCTGGACAGCTCCATCACCAGCGCGGACACCCCGCTCGACGTGTCCGTCGCCTGGGGCGACGGCACCACGAGCCCGGCCACGGCCAACGGCACCGAGCTCGTGGTGTCCGAGCACACCTACGCCGAGGTCGGCACCTACACGGTCAAGGTGACCGTGACGGACAAGGCCAACAACACCTCCGTCACCAACGAGGTCGCGGTCAGCACGGCCGGCTCCGACTACACCCCGTACGGCCCCACCCGCCTCCTGGACACCCGTAGCGGTACGGGCGCCCCGAAGGCCAAGGTCGCCCCGTACACCTCCTCGCGGCTGAAGGTCGGCGGCAACGGCGGCATTCCGGCCGGCGTCACGGCGGTCGTCCTCAACGTCACCGTCACCAACACCAGCAGCGGCGGCCACATCACCGCCTTCGCCGACGGCGACGAGCGTCCGACCACCTCGAACGTCAACTTCGCCCCGGGACAGACCGTCCCGAACCTGGTCATCGTGCCGGTCGGCGAGAACGGCTACGTGGACCTCTACAACGGCGGCTGGGAGTCGGTCGACCTGATCGCCGACGTCACCGGCTACTTCACGAACACCGCGTCCAGCGGCTACACCCCGCTGACGCCGGCCCGCTTCGTCGACACCCGCTCGGGCCTCGGCACCGCCAAGGGCCAACTCGCCGGCTACGGCAGCTTCAGCACCCAGATCAGCGGAGTGGGCCAGGTGCCCGCTTCCGGCGTCACGGCCGTGGCGCTGAACGTGACGGTCACCAACCCCCGGAGCGACGGCCACCTGACCGTCTACCCGAGCGGACAGTCGGCGCCCACCGCCTCCAACGTGAACTTCACGGCCGGCCAGACCATCGCCAACTCGGTGATCGTCCCCGTCGGCCCGGACGGCAAGATCAGCGTCCGCAACGGCGGCTGGAACCCCGCCGACGTCATCGTCGACGTCGTCGGCTACTACAGCCCCAAGAGCACCAGCGCCTACATCCCCTTCGCGCCCGACCGTGCCATCGACACGCGGGACGACAAGGCGGGCCCGCTGGACGGCCGCAACTACATCTGGGCGGACCTCGCGGTCGGGCAGCCCGACATCAAGGGCTTCGTGCTGAACACCACCGTGACCAACACGAAGGACACCGGCTTCCTCGCCGTCACGCCCGACCCGAACTCGATGGAGGCCTACGAGGGCGACACGGCCGTCCGGCCGGCCGAGCCCAGCTCCTCCACCCTGAACTGGACCGTGGGCAAGACCGTCCCGAACCTGGTCCAGGCCGGTACCGGGGCCAACGGCATCGTCGACTTCTGGAACATGAGCTTCGGCGACATCGACCTCATCGTCGACGTCTTCGGCATGTACCAGGACAACTGAACCACCGGTAAGCCCTGATCAACCGCGCCCCGGGAACGGCCACCACGCCGGTCCCGGGGCGCCGGTCGTACACCGGCCGCCCCACGCTAGCCTCAGCCACCAACAGCGAGCTGGGAGGAGCCGTGATGAACGAAGAGGTCCGACAGACCGATCGGGCCCGCGCGCGCGGACGCGAGCGGACATACGACATCGTGCTCTTCGGCGCGACCGGCTTCGTCGGGGCGCTGACCGCCGCCTACCTCGCCGCACACGCACCCGCCGACTGCCGGTGGGCCCTCGCCGGACGCGACCCCGGCAAGCTGGAGCGGCTGCGCGAACAGCTCGCCGCGCTCGATCCGGCCTGCGCGAACCTGCCGCTGCTCCGGGCGGACGCGGCGGATCCGGGCGCCGTGCGGGAGCTGGCCGCCTCCACCCGCGTCCTGGCCACGACCGTCGGCCCGTACGTCCTCTACGGGGCGGAGCTCGTCGCCGCCTGTGCCCGGGCGGGCACGGACTACGTGGACCTCACCGGCGAGCCGGAGTTCGTGGACCGGACGTACGTCGCGCACGACGCCCGCGCCCGCGAGACCGGGGCCCGGCTGGTGCACGCCTGCGGCTTCGACTCGATCCCGGCCGACCTGGGGGCGTACTTCACCGTGGGGCAGCTGCCGCAGGGGGTCCCCCTCCAGGTGGACGGCTTCATGCGGTCCAACGCCCTCTTCTCGGGCGGCACCCTGGCCTCCGCCCTCACCGCGATGGGCCGCGGGCCGCAGACCCTGGCCGCGGCCCGCGAGCGGCGGCTGCACGAGCCCCGGCTGCACGGCCGGCGGGCACGGGGCCCCCTGGGGGCGCCTCGGTTCAGCCGGGAGACCGGCACCTGGGCCGTGCCGCTGCCGACGCTGGACGCCCGGATCGTCACCCGCTCGGCAGCCGCGCTGGAGCGGTACGGCCCGGACTTCCGCTACCGGCAGTACGCCTCGGTCAAGCACCTCCCGGTCGCCGTGGGCGGTACGGCGGCGGTGGGCGCGACGGCGGCCCTGGCACAGGTCCCCGCGGCGCGGCGGTGGCTGATGAACCGCTGGGAGCCGGGCCAGGGCCCGGACGCGGAGCGGCGCGCCCGCAGCTGGTTCACCGTCCGCTTCGTCGGCGAGGGCGGCGGCCGCCGGGTGTTCACCGAGGTCTCCGGCGGCGACCCGGGCTACGGGGAGACCGCCAAGATGCTGGCCGAGTCGGCCCTGTGCCTGGCCTACGACGCCCTGCCGCAGCGGGCCGGCCAGCTCACCACCGCCGTCGCGATGGGCGACGCCCTGCTGGACCGGCTCCAGAAGGCCGGGATCCGCTTCCGGGTGGCCCACGTACGGTGAGCTCGCTCAGGAAGCCTCGCGCAGCGCCCGCCTGCACAGCGAATCGGCGTGCCGGGTGGTCTCGGGGATCCGGAAGCGCGGGCTCAGCGCAAGGGCGTGGGCGCAGGCGCTGTCCAGCGAGACCCGGTGGCCCACCGACACGTACACCGGCTTGATCCCGTCCTGCGTCCGCAGGGCCCGCCCGACGACGGCGCCGTCGGCCGCGAGCAGCGGCGCGGCGTCGCCCCGCCGGGCGCCCGGCTCCTCGTAGGTGAAGGTGAACGGGTTCTTCGCGACGCCCATGCTGGGAAGACCGGTGACCACGCCCAGGTGGCAGGCGAGACCGAAGCCGCGCGGGTGCGCGAGCCCGTAGCCGTCGCACACGACGAGATCGGGCGGGGCCGCCAGCGCGTCGAGGGCGGCGAGGACGGTGGGCAGCTCACGGAAGGCGAGCAGGCCCGGGACGTACGGGAAGCTGACGTGCCCGACGGCGGTCACCTCCTCGACGACCTCCAAGGTGGCGGCGTCGAGGACGACGGCCGCGGCGGCCACCAGGTCGCGCTCGTCGTCGTAGGCGACGTCCACACCCGCGACGAGACCGCGCCCGGGCGGCGGTCCCGGCTCGTCGAGCACGACGTGATGGCGCAGTTCGTCCTGTATCGCCCGGGCCTCGGCCGCGTCGGCGGGGGTCTTCACACTCGTCATGAGCAGCGAGGGTAGCCTGGCGATCATGTTCGTCATGGAGCTCACCTACACCGCGCCCGTCGAAGCCGTCGAAGAGGAGATGGACGCCCACATCGCCTGGCTGGACTCCTACTACGCGTCCGGCGTCTTCCTCGCCTCGGGCCGCAAGGTCCCGCGCGACGGAGGCATCATCCTGGCCCACGGGGTCTCCCGCGCGGAGGTCGAACGCATCGCGGAGGAGGACCCCTTCACCGTGGCCGGGGTCTGCGCCTACCGCATCACGGAGTTCATCGCGACGAAGACGTCGACGGACCTGGCGCCGGTCCGCGAGCGGCCGGCCTCCTAGGGCAGATCCCGAAGGGCCCGGCGGGGGCCGACTCTGCTGCGCGACGCCCGGTCCGCCGCCGATGCCCATCTCGTCGTCGCCGTCTGCGACTTGCCCCAACCGGGACACGGGAAGGGGAACGGTCGGCCCCGGATGAGGACATGGCGACGGAAGCCGGCCCGGGCATCGCTGACGGGCCCGTTCCTGGACTCTCACCCCCCGGCCATTCCCCGGGGGCTTCCCGGCAGTCTGTTGTCTTTCCGGGGCGGGCCGGGCAGTCAAGGGTGGCCGAAGGCCATCGCGAAGC
>NZ_JBEZBN010000018.1:0-111483 GCF_040647115.1 Streptomyces sp. NPDC044571 | reverse complement strand
CTGCAGTCGGGCCGGGGCGCCTTCGGCGCCCCGGGGGTCGGCCTCCGGCCGACCCGTGGCCTCCGCTCCGCTCCAGCCACTGCCCGCGCTCCGCACGGGCACAGACCAGGCAGGCAGTAGACCAGCATCAGGCCGGACGGGGATGAGGCACAAGCGGCAGCAACAGGAGAGAGGGTGACGGGTAGTTGGGTGAGTGACGGGTCGAAGAGAGGTCAGAGAGGGGGAGGGTGAGGTAATCGGGCCTCTGCGTCAAAATACGAGCTAGATTAAGACTGGAATGGTGTTGCACCACCTTCGAGCAGAGGAAAGGTGTTCGCGGAATGTTTTGATGGTGCGGCATGGAATGAAGGTGGAAAGGCGCGCGATTAGATGTATGGAAGCTCCGTATAACGACTATGGTAACGGTGGAAAATGGACGGGATAAAGGCTTCGTAGGAGGCGAGCACCACCGTGAGGGCTTCAGCGAAGGGTTCCGGAGGCGCTGGGGCGCCTTCGCGGGTGGGTTCGAGGCCAGAGCTGGGCGTCGCCTGACGGGTTCGCTCTCGTCAGCGGTCGAGCCTCGGGGTGCCGCGACGGCCGTCCGTCGGTGGTGGGGCCTGTGGAGCCGACGGACGTACGTCGCCCGACCCCGGCCACGGGTGACTGCGGAGCTGTCCGCGCGGACCTCAGCCACCTAATACTTACGAATACCCAAGAACCGCTGGTCAGAGGCATGCACTTCTGACGATCTGTCCCCTCAGCCGGTACACATCGCCATCGCTATGTACCGGCTGAGGAGACACATCGAGGGCCAAATGTCAGCCAGGCCGACAGGTTCCGGCCCAAAACGTCAGCGAGGCCGACATTCCCCAGCCGTTCCGCTGGACGGTCCGCCGGAGCGCGTAGGGGAGGAGATCTGTCCCCCCTGGGGGGACACAACACGCCGGAATGTCAGCGAGACCGACATATATGTCGGCGTGGCTGACATACTTCTGCCGTCCAAGATCAGCGAAGTGGAGAGCAGCCTCGTGTCACCCGAGCCACAGCGCCGCCGTCCCGCACCGAAGCGCGCGCCGCGCCGCCCGGAGCTGCCCCTTGTTGATGATGAGATCCAGGCGTGGTCCAAGCCGGTTCAGCCGGTTGAGGACCTCGACTCGGTTGCTCGCCGCTACCCCCGCCGGAAGCTCTCGCTCAGCAGCGAGCGCAAGCCGATGGAGTTCTACGACACCCCGGAGCGCCCCAAGGCGTTCTCCATGGACTCGCTCGAGTTCTTCTTTCTGATCGCGCAGTACTTCCGCGAGGCCCTGCCGCTGCGGCTGATCCTGCTGATGATCGCGTGCCAGAAGGCCGGCGGGCAGATCCGGCTGACGCAGGAGGAGATGGCGACCGTCCTGGACGTGGCCCGCGCGAAGATCAACGAGGCGCTGCAGGAAGTCATGAGCCATGGCATCGTCTTCAAGGTGCGCCGCGGCGTCTACCAGTTCAACCCGCCCTACTCGTACCGTGTAGCTGAGTTCATCCCGGGCACGGAGCTGGTCGAAGCCGAGTACGTGCAGGTCGACCAAGACAAGACGATCGCGAAGATCCGCACGGATGAGAGCCTGCCGGACCTGGTGCGGTTCCCGTCGCTGGAGCACATGCGCGAGGCGATCGAGGAACTGCGCAAGAAGCGGGCCGAAGAACGCGCTGCGCGCAGACTGGCCCGTGCGCAGCGCCAGGAGGAGGGATCAGCCCAGTGAGTACCTTGAAGTGGTCGGCGACCAACGCCGACGGCCTTCTCGCCGACCTGGACCTGCCGCCCGCCGCCTACAGGGCGCTGCTCAAGCTGCGCGGGCGCAGCGAGCCAGGGGGCCGCATCGCGATGGACCAGGCCACCCTCGGTGAACTGCTCGGGCTGAGCCGCCCCAGCGTGAACGCCGCACTGCGGGAGCTGGAGCTGGCCAAGCTCGTCAAGAAGGTTCGCAACGGCGTCTACCAGATCAACCCGATGCTGGCCGGCTACACCTCCCCCGAAGACGCCGAGGACGCCGTCAGGGCCATGCCGACGGCGGACCGTCTGGACAGCAAGGGGTACCTGGCGAGCTACCACAAGGCCGTCGCCGCTTACCAGGACCAGCTCGCCGAACAGCGCAAGAAGCGGGCCGCTCTAGCCGCGGCCAAGAAGGCCGCCACGGACAAGCGCCGCGGCTCGCTGCACGCCGTCGGCTGACCCGGCCGCCCGCCCGGCCGGCTGAGCGATACGAAGAGGCGCTGCATCCCTCCGTTGCCTGACCGATCGTCCGAGCTGATCTGCGGCGATGCCCCCGGGATTCGTTCCGGGGGCATCGCCGCTTTGCCTTCGTGGGGAGCGCCGACCTCTTTGTTTCAGCACCCTGAAACAGAACGGTTCCGACAGTGCTCCCGTCGCGCGGCGTGAAGCCCGGCTTCTGATGGTGTCGGCGTCGACACACAAGGTCCACGCGGACAGGGACAAAGGTCCCTCCCAGCTTGGACAAACGCGCTGCTGCCGTCGCCGTCATCGACGGCGCCTGATCCGGCGCGCGGGACGGGTATGTCAGTCCGTGCACACGGTTCCCGCGGGCGGGAACGCGCAGGTCAAGCGGGTGGAAATGCGGCAACCAAACGACCGCTTGCTACACGTCCTGCTGCCTTCTGCAGCACCACCTGCTACCCGAGCAGCACCCGTGCGCACCTGGAGCGGGCGCTGAAGTGTCATCGCTCTCCGGCATCCCGAGCAGCCGCACAGCAGCAGGGCCTTGCACCTTCACCACCAGGAGCAGCAGCCGGTGCAGCACACCTTGCTGCACCGGCCCGGCCGCGAAGGGTGCAAGGCGCTGCACGGTGCAGCGAGAGGCGTCTTCCTCCAGCCCGAGAACGTCATCGGCGGAGGCCGGCGCTCTGCCCGGGAGCCGTCAGCGGTCGCCCCTCGGACATGGGCCTTGCACCCCAATGTAGGTAGTACCTGTAGTGGTTATGTGCGGGTAGATATCTCTCCCTCCTGAGAGCGGAGCTCGCCTGCGGGAAGCATCCGGACCCCCACCAGGACGAGCCGTTTCGGGCGCTTACACGGTTGAGCACATTCGCGGTGTGCCGTACGAACACCATCCGGTGTCGGCGTGGGGCGAATGTGCTCAACCGGTGGACCGTGCGTTGCCGATCCAGCCGCCGTGATGGCGTGCTGCTAGCGGCATCACCGCAGCGTGATCTCCTCGCCGATTGACTGCTCCCGGGCGGAGGCGACGACCAGCGCCGTGGCCGCGGCGTCCTGCACTGCCACGCCGACCGACTTGTAGAGGGTGATCTGGTCCGGTGTGGTGCGCCCCGGTCTGCTGCCGGCGATGAGTTCGCCCAGTTCGGCGTGCACGTGATCGGCTGTGATGAGGCCGTCGCGGATCGGCATGAGCAGGTCATTGCTGCCCGCAGGAAGCGGGGCAAGCACGGCCTGGCGCGATTCGACGCACACCAGCGCCTCGGTGACTGTGGCGTCGTCGATCTCGCGGCCGGCCGGGTTGTACCCCACGGACGTGATGTGCACCCCGGGTGTCAGCCAGGAACGGCGGATCACGGGTTCGACGGCGTGCGTCGTCGCAGCGGCGATGTCCGCGCCGTCGAGCGCCTCGGCGTAGCTGGACACCGCCTGGACTTCACCCTCCAGTACGGCTGAGAGTTCCGCGGCCAGGACAGCGGCTTTCGCCGGATCCCGGCCCGCGACGCGGATCTGCTGGATCGGGCGGACCCGACAGATCGCGCGGGCGTGGGACCGGGCCTGCACGCCGGTGCCCAGCACTGCCAGCACGGTCGCATCCTCGGGGCCAGCAGTCGCGCCGACAACGCGGAGCAGGCACCGGTGCGCGCTGCGGTGATGGCCGTACCGTCCAGCAGCGCAGCGGGCTCGCCGGTGGCCGGATCGAACGACACGATCAGCGCCTGATGTGTAGGCAACCGTGCCCCGTCGTTGTGCGGGAAGAGTGACACCAGCTTGGTCATCAGCACCCCGGCCGACGGCAGGAAGCCCGGCATGGCCGCCAAGAATCCATCACATTCGGGCACCAGGGCGGCGACGCGGTCGGGTACCGAGGCGCGGCCCGCACTGAGGTCTGCCATCGCCGAGGCCAGGGCATCGATCAGCGAGTCCACGTCAAGCAGGGCCTCGACCTGCGAGCGGCCCAGAACAAGCATGCACCTCAACCTCCTGATGCCGGTCGTCCGGCCGGCGACCGCACAGCCAAAGCGTCAACGGCAGTCCCCCATTGCCCCGGCTGCGACACGCCGTCGCTCGTGAGCACGTTCATCCGTACGCGCCTGAGCACATCAGCGTGTACGCCGACATCCGGGGGGCATCGGCCCGTTGAGCCCCGCAGACGGTGCTGTGCGGCCCTCTGGGCGCCTCACAGGCCCGGATGGTCACGGGGAGCCTGGACGGCGTGAAACGCGCCCAGAGGGCCGCACAGGGCCCTGGTGGATCATCGGATGGCCAGGTGGGGTGCGGATCGGCTCCGAGCGGGTGGCGGAACGTGGTGCCCGCTGGCGAGCTCTGCTCTCAGAGAGGGGGGAGAGATCTACCCGCACATAACCACTACAGGTACTACCTACATTGGGGTGCAAGGCGGTCTCCGGCAGCGGGGCGGCGGGTCACCGGTCGGGGTGGACCGCCTGGACGCCGGTGTTCTCGTACGCCTCGGGGGTCAAGGTCAGCAGGTACCGGCCGGCGGGGAAGTCCGCGGAAGGCCGGGCGGCGTGGATGGCGTGGACGGCTGCCCAGGAGTGCCCGGTGCGCAGCAGTTCGGTGGCGGCGAGCGCGGCCGGGGTGTCGAACGGTTCGATCTCGATGAACCGGAGTCCGTGGATGTAGGCCAGCAGGCCGGGGCGCTCGGTGTCGCTGGCGGTGAGCGAGAGCACCGGGGCGTAGAGCGTGCCGAGTCCGCCGGAGGCTTGGACGTAGAAGGCGGCGACGGTTTCGTTGAACGGGTCCTTGGGGTCGTGCAGGGCGGTGGCGGCCGTGTGGTCGAGGACGACGGCGATGGCCGCCACTACGCGGCCGCCGAGTCCTGGCTGGCGCCCAGGCGCTCGAGGAGGCCGCGGGCCTTCGCCTCGGCTTCCGCGCTGGGCGCCGTGCCCAGGATGGAGGCGAGCTCGGCACGGGCCTGGGCGGCGCGCTCCTCGAACTCGGACTGGGTGGGCCGGCTCTCGGCAAGGGCCTCGACCAGATTGCGGATCGTGGTGTTGTTCTCGGCTGCCAGCAGGGCCAGGCGGTCACGTGTCGCAGCACTGACCTTGATGCTCGTTTCGTCTGCCATAACCTCGACTCTACCGCCGGTAGAGGAACGCCGGGAGGGATCCGGCTCATCCCGTTGGACCGGTTGCGGTCAGGGGTGCAACGCTCCCGTGCAACACGCGGCACCCTCTCCGGATGACTGGCAAAGTCCCAGGTAGAGGCTGCAACAGAGAGCTTTGCACGGATGCGTTGCGAGGATCTGTTGCGTTCCCGGCTGTCGGGCGCTACACCGGTGCAACGCACCCGCCCCGGGATGTGTCGGCAGTTAGCCGCCGCGGACAGAGGCGTCGTGGTGGCTGGAGGAGGCGGGCGTGTCCGTGGGGCGCAGCCAGCGGATCGGGACGGTGAGGGAGACGGCTCGGGGGAGCTCCACCGGCTCGCCTTGGACGTCGAGGAGCATGCCCGCGACCTGGTAGCCGCGGCCGGGCGGCAGGCCGACGGCCTGGACCTGTTCGTCGGTGAGGTCGGCCGTGACGCGGGTGGAGGAGGCCACCCGCAGTCCTTCCGCTGTCCGGGCCTGTGGGTCGATGTCCATGACCGTCAGCGGGAAGTAGGTGCCGCGTAGCAAGCTCAGGGTCCACCACGAGGGGCCCATCGTCTCCGGCCGGTACCGGTCGAGTGGCAGCGAGTACGGCACCTCGCAGCGGTAGGTCTGGCCGACCCGTACGTCCTTCGTGCGCACCCTTCCAGAGTGCTCCCCCCCGACCGGGCGTGCGGCCGTGCGGCCGTGCCGGTCACGATGGAAGCGGAACGTGATGGACGGCGCGGGCTGCCGGGCGGGGTGTCACGCCGTCGGGTGTCACGCCGGAAGAGCCCTGGAGCGGGGGTTCGGGCCCGCTCCAGCATCCCAAAAGATCCAATTCGGACATTCGGCGGTGTGCTTCCTGCCGTCACCCGGCGAGCGTGACAGGCGGGCGTGACACCTCCCGGCGTGACGCTGGGTGAGCGTGAACATGTTCTGTGGCCACCCGGCTCACAACACCCTTCGCGATCCTGGCCACCTGGGAAAACAGGCTGACACCACATAGGTCAACAGGGCATACGGGGGCACTTTGCCCTGACCTCACAGCCGGGTGTGAGGCGGGCTGTGAGGGGTGTTGTTGCCGCTCCGGGTGGCTCTCACCAGCAGGCGGGGGCGGCGGCACGGGCACTGCCCGCAGTTGTCGCAGCCGGCGCACTCCAGACAGAAGGCGAGCGGCCATTGCCCGGGGCAGGAGCAGATCGGGTTGTGGTCGGGGTCGTCCTCGCCGGGGTACCGGGTCTCACCGAATGGAGGCTCCGTCCAGGCGTCGACCGTCCCGTCGGCGCGCAGTTCTTCGTAGTGGTGGCCGATGGCGCTGTGCTCCTCCCAGACGGCGACGATCTCCTGCTCCTGGCCATGGTTCATGCCGGGCTCCCCGCAGTGACGGCGCGGGTGAGGAACGCGGCGAGATCGTCGACGGCATCGGCATCGGCATCGGCATCGGCGGCGGCGAGCCGGGCCGCGAACGGCAGCTGGTCGACGTCGGTGCCGGGGACGAGCTGAGTGAGGGTGGCGAGCAGCGCGGCGTGGGCGAGGACCGGCGGGTGCAGCAGGCCGGCGGCGGTTTCGCGGGCGGCCGGGTCGGCGTAGTGGCCGCGGTGCGCGGCGAGGGCGCGGGCGAGCCAGGCATCGATGTCCGGTTGCGCGTACGACCTTGCGCGGCGGGTGAGCTCGTCGCGGGCGGCTTCGTCGCCTTCGCGGGGTTCGGTTTGCTCGAGGGTGCCTCGCTCGCGCAGCGCCTGGAGCTGGTCGGCGCGGGCGGCGACTCGGGCCGCCGCCCGCTGCTCGGCCTCGCGGGCTTTGGCGGCCTCGGCTTCGGCGGCGAGCTCCTCCTGGACGACGGCGTCATCGTCCGGGTCGTACGAGCTGCCGGTCACCGCGAGGAGCTGCCCGATGCGCCGCCACTCGGCGAGCTCGGCCTCGCGGCGGCTGCTGTGGTCGGCCGCCGCTTCGTACCGGCGGTCCAGGTGCGCATCGAGCTCGGCGTCGGCGAGGGCCTGGACGGCTTCGCCGTGCGTCATGCCCCGGGCGCGGCGCCGGACCGAGGACCGGCCGAGCTTCGCCGGGTCGATCGGCGTGCGTGGACCGCGGGTGCGTGCGTCGGGGACGCGGCGCGGCCGCCGCCAGCCATCGGTCGTCATCATGGCTCTCGCTTTCACCACGGAAACGGGAAAGGGGCCCGCCGTCGGAGTATGCGACGGCGGGCTGTCCATCCAGGTTTATAGCAGGGTGGAATTCCGTGTGTCTAAAACGCGATATCGAGCCGCTCGACGTCCACGATTTGCACCTTCAGGCCCGCGCGTCCACCTCCTCCGACGCGGAAATAGGCGTCCGCTATGGCCTCGGCGACGAGGTCGTGCAGCTCTGTCTCCGTCGCTCCTCTGTCCTTGGCGGCGAGGATCGCGGCGGCGTGGGACGGGGTGACGGCGACGCTGATGTCCCGTTTCCGACCCGCGTCCGAGGTGCCCGCAGGGCCGAGAGCGAAGTAGGCGGTGATCGAGATGCCAAGCCCTGCCAAGGTAGCTGCGCGCGCCCTCGCCTGTGCTCTGACCTGCGGTTGCCATTCGGCCTCGGTCTCCTGCTCCAGGGCGGCCTGGAGCCGCTTCTGCGGCTTCTTCGTGGCTCCGGAGAGGTAGCGGTCCACCGTCTTGCGGGAGACGCCCAAGCGCTCCGCCAGGGACTTGGAGGAGCCGCCCTCGTGCGTGCGAAGGAATTTCATCCGGGCGTGCGCGGATTTCGGCGCGGGACGGGTGAACAGGGTGCGCTCCGCGCGGCGCAGGCCGTCGATGAGCTTGTCGCGTAGCAGGGCTCGCCCTGCGGTGTGGTCGTTGATCATCCCTGGAGCCTCCAGTACCGCCCCTGTGGATAGGGGATGTGTCGCCGCTCAGGGGGAGGTGCGCAGTGTCCAGGTTGGTGTGGGAGCGTCAGCGAGCCTCGCATCCGTCCGGGGGAACGCCGCGCCAGGATGAGGAGCCCCGAGGGCTCCGGCGCCCCGGGCGGAAGGAGAGCGCATTGATCACCACAAACGTCCAGCGCAACGGCACGGTCCTGGTCATCGTCACCGGGGCACTCGACGAGGACGCCGGCGCGGCGCTCCAGCGGGCACTGGACGACGTCACCGCCGACGAGCGGGACCTCATGGTCGACCTGCACGGCGCGATGTCCATGGACGCCGACGGCCTGCTCCACCTCCTGGCACTGCACCGGCGGGCGGAGAGCCTAGGTCTGCGCGTTCTGGTCGTCGGCTGGCAGCCCCAGCCCCAGCAGTTCATGGCGGATGTCGCGGGCATCCGCGGGCGTGGCTCGGCCACGGGCGAGCGGTACGCGGTGGCGGGCTTTCGCCGGCTGATCGAGGAGCGGGCGCAGCGCTCACGGGACCTCTCGGATTTCAAGGCCGGATGGCTGTAGCGAGTCCGGTCCGTTTCTCACATGGACGGTTCCCACTCCTCGGGCCGGCGCCTCGCCACTCCACGAAGTCGGGATCGGTGAGGTCCACGTCCTCGGCGTTCTCGAGCCCCGCCTGGGCAAGGATGACGCGGATGTCGGACGGGCGGTGGGCGACCCTGATGGCGACGCCGTCGTAGCGGACCCGTCGCCCCCCTGCGAGTCGGGCGGGTAGACGCCCTTTGAGTTTCGGAACAAATAGACTCTCGGGCATGTTTAGCGAATGACTGTTGGCAGCTCAAGGTACGGGAAAATTCGGGTCCACCATTTGCATTTCTGCGCCCACTTTATCGGCGATTCCGAGTTTCTCCCATACGTCTTTACTGGTATATCTACTGTGATCGAACCACCCGCGGTATACCACTTCAATTCTAGGGTCTAGGGAAGGGAAGAGCCGAATGGCCCTGTCTGAGAGGATGACGATGTCCCAGCGTGTACAGAAAGCCAGAATTCGGCCTACTCTTCTGAGGATGCGGTCTGTTTCGATTACGGAGCGACGGACGATAGCGGGGTGCAATAGAACGAGAAGGCGGATCTGTACGCCTTCAAGAGCGGATTCCAGGGCGACGTTGGCGCCATGGCTGTGAGCGTAGACGCATTTCAGTTCACGGATTAGATTGTTTGCAGTCCATGTACGGAGTCTGCTTGCCGCACGTTGGCGGGCAGCATTATTGTAGCCGCCTGCCCAGGTGAACGGATTTGGAGCGTTCCATAGGTCGGGGCTGCATGCAGCTCTGATATGGGTCGAAAGATCACTGTTCGGCTGCCACCATGAATTAAACGCGGCCCAGGTCCCGTGGATGGTGATACTGCTATGGGAGGGGTCATCTGACCCCGGCTGGTGTTCGGTCTTCTGGAATTTGCTTAGGGATTCATGCTCTTCCTCGAAGCGGGCCAGTGCGTTAACCGAGATCTCGCGCACTGTCTGGGAGTCGCTCATACAGCCAGACCGGAGTAGGTCTACCAGAGCATGCCTTTTTTCGGTAAGTCGGAGAAGCTCAGAAGCCGAGGTCACCCGCACCACCTGGTGGGGAGCCGACAACCCCAGCAGGAGCAGGACAAGCGCGGCACCCCTAGCTGCCCCATAGTTATTGAACTGACACTCCCACCAAAGTGCTTGTTGGTGCGCTGCTCTTTCTTCCGGATTGATTTCAGTGCTCGGATTCAATCCATCGATATCAAGGGGGAGTCCCAACTCTGCGATTGCCTTACCCGCGGCGTCCTCGATGCGAGTTTCACCCAGTGCGTCAAATCGGGGCAAGAGAAGTGCTTTGGCGTCGGCCTCCCATTCTTTCAGTAGAGCGTGGTGGCCGCTGAGCTGCATGCCAAGCCCGACGAGTTGAGCAGCCTGAGCCCAGCCCGCTTCTTCGGTCGACACTTGCCACGCCATGATGCCGGGAATGCATTGCTCCTCTTCCGCGGTGTCATGTTTGAGAGCTCCCGGAGGAGAAATCAAGGCGTTCTCTGCTAGGTCAGGGGCCTCACTCGGATCCCTCCCATAGTGGGCCAAGATTTTTCTGGAGACGCTCACGTCTAGAGTCTCTGGAGTATAAGAGAACGCCGGAGATGTATGCACCTGCTCTACCCGATAGGGGACTGTGAGTTCTCCCCCTGTGTGCATGTGCGCGCCCTCTAGGGGAACGGTGCGCCAAAGCGTCAGCTTTTCTCCGAGCTGCCGATGGGGCGAGACCGCCGCAATCAGCTTCTCGCTTTGCTCCTCTCCGGCGGACGCGAAGACGCTTCCGATCTCTCCGACGTATTGACCGCCAGGGGAAACAATCTTCATTCCGATGTAATCTTCTGGGTTGATTTCCCTGGTCATATGATCCCCTCAGTGCGGTATACACATGGACCATGGCCGAGGACGCTGTGGGGTGCCACTCGGACTAGTCCGTATGGCCGCGCAGGGTCGACTAAAGCCTCCAGGCCCGCGTGGAAGGCTGGCCGCCCGCCCGAGGGGGAAGCGGCACAGGCCGGGCGACGAACCGTGTCGACTTCGACAGGGAGCTAGCCCGGCGAAGACGTGCGCGCGGTGACGCACGAGCAGTTGCTGCAGACCCGGAAGCCGCTGGCCGACGAGCGGGACGCAGCTGGCTGAGCAGTGTGGCATGCATCAGGGCCCCAGACCGCGTTGGCGGCCGGGGCCCTGATGCGTGGTAGGTAAGAGGGTGATGTCCGCAGCTCAGCGCGCTCCGGTCACTCGTAGCTTGCGCACGTCGCCGACTCCGGTACAGCTGGTTTTGCCCTCCTTGTAGAGCTCCTTGATGGCCGCGCGGACGTGCATCTCCCGGGCTTCGCCGAGTACCCCGGCCAGGACCTCGCTCTGGTGGTCACCCACGACAAAGCTGCCGTGCCTGTGGAGGAGGTCCTCCAGGTTCGCGCGGATCGTCTTAATCCATCCGAGGCGGCGGACCTCTTCCTCTTCAGCGAAGGCGTCAGCCGGGTTGAAGAGCATGTCGGGGCTGCTCGGAGGGAGACAGGCTCGGCGCCACTCCACCTGGGCGAGGCTGGCTGCTTCGCCGAAGAGCCAGAGGCCGTCCTTGTGCCGGCTGAAGTGGACCAGGTGGTAGGCGACCTGAAGATCGGCACGGTTGCGTACTTCAACCGTCCAGGAGCCCGCGCCCACAGCTTTGCCGACCCGCTTGGCGAACTCGTCCGTGATGCGGTCGACGGCTTCGGGGTTGTTCGCGGAATCCAGGAACTCTTGCTGCCACCAGTCGCCGCCGCAGGCGTCGTCCAGCGCCTTGAGGGTTGCTGGCTTCCTAGGGTTGTCCTTATCGCTGGTGAGCAGGCCACCGATGCGGCGGACGGCGTTGGCGTTGAAGTTCAGGAGGACCTCGGTGGGCTGACCTCCAGCGCGGCGGCTCCCGAAGATCCGCTGGGTGAGGGCTTCGAAGGTGATGCCAAGACCGAAGGGGTCGAGGAACGCGAACAGCGGTGACCCTTGGGCTGCTTCCAGGACGTGGTCTAGGTGCCTTTCGACGCGGCCGTGCAGAGCGTGTGCTGAAAGCCCTTGCTCGTGGGCTTCTGCGACAAGCGCTGACAGGGACTGGTAGTTCTTGCGGTCCTTTTCGACGAAGTAGCAGTCGAGCTTGCGGAAGCCGGAGATGGCGGCAGCGGACTCAAGGATGAGGGCCGGGGAGCCAGGGGTGCCGTCGTCGTACCGGCCGGGGCCGGCATAGCCGTCCAGGTAGACGACCCGTCCGTCCGGGGCGTACTTGCCGACTTTGCTTGCGAAGGGGACCACGTACTTGTCGAGGATCGCGTGCTTCAGGACGGCCGCGGCCTTCTTGCTGACGAAGAACGGGCTGGCGACGTCGGTGGCGCGTTCGCCGGCGGTCTCACCGCTCAGGTCGAGTACGGCGCTGTCGAGCACTGCTTCATCGGGTTCTTCCAAGATTCCGCCCCTCATCTCAGAATGTCTGGGACAAGTTTGCGGTGGGTGAACCCGGTGTGTATCGGTATTGCCGAAACCGGATCGGACGGCTCAGACGGCGGCGGGGATCGGCATCTGGTCCCAGGTCCGTCCGTCCAGGGTTCGTCCGCCAGCCTTGGGCGTGTGGCCGCCCCACTGCTTGAAGAAGAACGCGACGTGCTCGTCAACGCACAGGTCGCGGATCTGGGCGGCCCAGGCGGGGTCCATCGACCGGTGGCGCGGCCCTGACTCACCGCCAGCGATCACCCAGTGGATGCCGTCGAGCTTCAAGCCGTCGAGCGGGCCAAGCAGGGGCTCACAGGAGAGGAACCGGACCGCGGCCGGCACATGGCGCAGGTCGTCGACTCGCGGGAGTTCCTTTGCGGTTTCCACCGAGACGCCCATCCACACGTTGGCTGGCCACTCCAGGCGGTCCGCGACCTGCCGCAGTCGGCGGGCCCGCTTGGTGAGGACCTGGTAGGTGTGCTGGGGAGTGTCCGCCATGACCTCGAAGACACGGCGTACGAAGTCCAGCGGCACCCGGGCGTGGAAGAGGTCCGACATGGAGTTCACGAACACCGTGCGGGGGCTCTTCCAGCCGTAGGGAACGTCCAGGGCATCGGGATGAACCGTGAGGTCGAAGCCGGGGCCTGAGGTCCGCGGATCACCGTCGTTCTGGTACTTAGCCGCTCCCATGGCCTTCAACCGCTTCGCCAGCGTCAGTGCGTAGCAGTTGTCGCAGCCCGAGGAGACGCGGTCGCAGCCCGTCGTCGGGTTCCAGGTCGCCTCGGTCCACTCGATCGAACTCCGGTCACTCACCGGTTGCCTCCTGTCTGGCCGCACCCCGGACGTCGGCGGGTCAATGAAGCGTCGTCGGAACGTGGTATCCGCCATCCAACCACCCTTGTGCCCCTGGTTCTTGGCAGAAGTTCCTTTCTGGAGTGGAGCAGCGAACGGAGGACCGCCCGACCTGCAGTTCAGGGCTGGTCGGGCGACTGATTCACAGCTGGACGTCGATGTGGTCGACGTCCGTGAACTCGACCAGGAGGCCATTGGCGCGGCGGCCGCGGTCCTTGAAGTAGATCTCCTGGAACCCCTCGGCGGCGATGGCCAGAAGCTGATCCTCGGTGGCGCCCTGCTCCTGGGCTTCGAAGAGACGCGCCGCGTACGCAGGGGGCAGGGCCTGGGTGAGGTGGCGCATGCGGCCATCGTCCGTGGTGCCGGCGGCAGCGGTGTAGCCGAAGCGGGCCCGGGTCTCGATGACCAGTCCGCCGGTGGTTGCGGCGGCCTTCTTCGCCTTGGCACGGATCTGCGGCTGCCAGCGCTTGCGCACTTCGCTCTCGAGGCGGGCTGCGAGGTCCTTTCGGGGCCGCTTGATCTGGCCGGTGATGTACCGCTCCACGGTGCGCTGGGAGACGCCCAGGGCTTCTGCTGCGGCCTTGGTTCCCTTGAGCTGTTTGACGAGGTACTTCATCTGGGCCTGTGCCGACTTGGGGGCGGGGCGTGTGAACGCCTTTGCCACCGCCTGGTCGAGGCTGTCCCCGAGCTTGCCCATCGCGGTCTACTCCCCGTCGTCGGTGGCGGGGTGGCCGCCGCTCTTGATGATGCGGGCGATGTTGGTGTGGGGGCCGTCCTGTTCGTACTGGGCTTCGGCCCACAGGGTGGTCTGGCTGCCCTCGTGTTTGACCAGGCCGGGGGTGACGCCGAGCCGGAACTCGCCGGGTCCGGGGGTGGCGGGCAGGAAGTCGAGCGGGCTGGGGCCGTCGGAGGGGTAGACGATGCAGTCCGAGTTGATGGCTACCGGGTACAGGCCGTGCGCGGCCATCTTCATGATCTTGCGGTGCATGATGATCCGGCTGGTGGAGAGCACGGCGGCGCGGATGTCGGGGCGCCAGGTGGGCCGCGACAGCGCCGGCCACGGCTGCCCGAGCGGGGTGTCGCGCGGGCGCTCGCGGAGCTTGCCGATACCGCCCTTGGCGGTCGCCTTGATCGCCCGCAGCACCATCAGCATTTCCGGGTCCGCCGTCTTGGAGGCGGCCATCGCGTCGAGGAACACCTGGCCTTCCATGTCGGGGGTGACACCGAGGTCGGCCATGGTGGCCAGGTAGGCGTCCTTCAGGCGGGTGTACCAGGGGTCGAGGTAGCGGCCGCTGTCCGGGCGCAGGTACGCCTCGATCGGCGCGACCGGGAAGCCGAGCTTGACGGCGTAGGCGACGGACGGCGTCGCGTACCAGGCCGGGCCCTCGGGCCGTTCGCCGGTGCGGGTGAACGGGCTGGGCAGGCGGGGGTCGAGTTCGACGTGGGAGAGGTCGACGAGCCACGAGCCGGGCACCTTCGGGTCGAAGGCCGGGTTCTTCACGTGGACGGGGGCGCCGAGGCCGACGACGGTGCCGTTGGAGGCGGCGGCGAAGGCCATGTTCACGTCGATGCCGACGACGTGGCTCTTGAGGCATTCCTCGTCGGTCAGGGGCCGGCCCCAGTCGTAGGTCTCCTCCATCAGCATCTCGGCCGGGCCTCGCTGGTAGTACCGGGGCAGGTCGGCGAGGAGGGGGTGGCCGTCGGGGACCTCGCACGGCACCGCGTCCAGGATGCGCTCGGGGAGTGAGCCGGGGATCCGCTCGCGGACGAACTGCCCGTCGGCGTCGGTACGCCACTCGCCACTCTCTTCGTCCCGCGCGCGCCGGGACGGCGGCCGCAGGGCGGTCATCAGCTCCAGGCCCGTCACGGCGGTCGTGCCACGGGGAGTCAGGACCCGGGTCGCGAACGTGCCGAGGACTCGTGCGAGCTCCGCCGGTGGGAGCGTGGCGGGCAGTAGGCCCTTGTCCTTGTCGCCCCAGTCCCGGACGTCGAGCGCGTCCCAGGAGACGACGCACAGCTGGACGCAGCGCCGCTGCCCGCCCTCGGCGGGGCGGTAGATCCGCGCCCAGGGGCCGAATCCGCGCTGGGTGAGCTGCCATTCGGCCTTCGCCAGCTGCTTGAGGACCTTGTGGCCCTCCGGCAGCCGGCCCGCCCGGCGCTCCTCGTTGCTGAGCTTCTCGGGCAGCCCGTACCGGACGGCGGCCGCCGCAGTCAGGACGATCAGCGGATCACTGTCCTTGCCGAGCGGGTGCAGGCGGGGCGCGCCGAGCTTGGAGTGGGTGAGGGTCCAGTCCACCAGCGACGGCAGGGACTTGGCGGGGACGTCGAGGACCAGGCCGCCGACGCAGTACGCCACGACCTGGTCGCCGTCGACGTCGAGGACGGCGAGGGGACCGTTCTCATAGCGCGGGTCGGCAGCGGCCGGTGCAGGAGTGGCGAGATTTTTGGCAGCCTTCTTCGCGGCCGGGCGCCGCGAAGACGAGGCCGGGCGCTCAGTGGCCGAGGGCGCCGGGGGCTTGGTGCGCGGGGCTGGCTCCGGAGGCGAGGAACCGGCAGGGGTGCCGGTGAACGTTTCGGGCGTCGCCGGTGCGGCGGCCTGGGGCGCAGTGCCGAATTGGGCGCTCCAGCCGTCCAGCAGGCGCAGGTAAGCCTGGCGGCGGGGTGGCCGCGGTTCGCTGCGGCCCGCCTCCCAGTTCTTGACGGACTGTGTGGTGGTCTGCAGGGCCTGCGCGAGTCGGGCCTGGGTGATCCCGGCCGCTTCACGCAGACGGGCTCGCTCCGCCGGCGGCGGCATCTCAGGCTCGCCCGCAAGCAGCGCGTCCACGGCGTTGAACAGCTCTTCTTCGGTGGGCATACGTGTACCTCCACCCCCATCCTACCATTCTTTAGCCTTCGATTTGCCGTATGATTAGCTTTGGATTTAACCTCGGTTTTAACCTAACTGAGGAAGGGGCGAGGTGGCCGAGCAGCACGCGGTTCCGAGGGGGCTGGCCGAGACGGAGATCGGTCACATACTGACCGGCGCCCTGCTGCCGCAGTGGACCTCTGGGGCCGTTCCGCAGGGCAGGCCGGTCGTCGTTGTCGTTGCTGGCCAGCCCGGCGCGGGGAAGACTCAGATCGCCGATCTCATTCAGGCCGCACTAGACCGGCGGGGCGGAGCAGTA
The DNA here is from genome assembly GCF_040647115.1 of Streptomyces sp. NPDC044571. Classification (NCBI taxonomy): domain Bacteria; kingdom Bacillati; phylum Actinomycetota; class Actinomycetes; order Kitasatosporales; family Streptomycetaceae; genus Streptomyces; species Streptomyces sp. NPDC044571. The sequence goes on along the minus strand of NZ_JBEZBN010000018.1, from coordinate 95,326 downwards.
CGGATCTGCAGCGACCTCTACAAGACGGCGCACCACCAGTACGCCGAGCTCCTGGCCGCCGACGTCCGCACCGCCGGGGTGAAGGTCCGGCCAGACACCCGCCGCTGGCAGGCTGCGGTCGAAGAACACGTCCGCGTGCACAGGTTCGACGCGGTGGTCGAATCCGCCCTCGCCGACATCGAGGAGTTCCGGACGTCCGCGGCCGCATACCGGCAGGCCGCTCACCGCATCGAGGTGGTCGCGCTCGCGACGGCGGAGGCACGGAGCCAGCTGGGAATTCTGGACCGGTTCCTGTCCGAGGCGATCGAGGGCGGAGGCCGGTACGTGTCGTGGGAGAACCACGACACCTGCACCGGACAGCTGCTGGCGACGCTGACGGTGATCGAGGCCGAGCGGCTCGCCGACCGCGTCACCGTCGTACGGCGCGACGGCACCGTGCTGTACGACAACGAGCTCGTCGACGGCAGCTGGCGGCGTCGGCCAGCGGCCGAGCGGGCAGTGGCATACGAGCGCTCCCGGCCCTGGACCGCGCAGGAGACCGCCGTCTTCCGCCGAGACCTCGCGCGGACCGATCAGAGACTCCACCGCGACCTGCACTGCGAGGACCGGCGCCTGGCCGTCCAGCGGGACGCCGAGCGCGTCGCCGCACTTGCGGAGCCCGTGCGACGTATCGCCCAGCCGCGACGGCGGGCACCGGGCGTGGACTACCACCGGCTCTCGGCCGAGGAACACAAGTGGATCTTCGACGAGCTGATCGCGCCGTCGTACCTCAGCGGCATCATCCCCCGGGACGATCCGCGCGCGGTCTACGTACTGGGCCAGCCAGGCGCGGGGAAGCTGCTGGCGACCCGGATGGTCAAGCGTGCCATGCGGCCGGGGACGACGCACCTGGTCGGCGACGACTTCAAAGCACAGCACCCGGACTACCTGCGCCTGCTGGAGGAGGACCCACGCAATGCCGGGGCCGCGATCCGGGCGGACTACCGCGCCTGGTTCGCCGAGGCCGAAGCGTATGTGCGCCGGCATCGCGGAGACGTGCTGATCGAGGGCGCGCCGGGCAGCGTGGAAGAGCTCCTCGCCAGCGCGCTGCCGTTCGGCTCCGTTGGCTATCCGGTCGAGCTCGTGGTCCTGGCCGTGCGAGAGGCGGACAGCCTGCTGTCCACGGCACTTCGGTACGCCCGCTCCCTGCAGCGGGGCGGCTACCCGCGCTTCACGTCACGAGCGGGCCATGACGTGTGCTTCCGTGCGCTGGCCGACGTCGTCGATGCCGCACAGCGGCATCCGGCGATCACAGCTGTGACCGTGATCCGGCGCGACGGCCAGGCCCTGCTGCGGCAGGAGCACGCCGGGGGCCGGCAGGCGGGCTGGGTGCTGGCCGCGGAACGGATGCGGCCGTACACCGAACAGGAAGCCGCCGCGTTCCTGCTCCTCCACCAAGCGCTGCGCCGGGCACTTCCCCAGCACCGGCGGGAACTGGACGAGATTGCCGCGCTCGCCCGACCGCTGATGCCCGCGCGGGTCCAGCCGGCCCGTATCGGCCGGCCCCACCCGTCCGTCTGGCCGCTGCCCGTACGGCGCCCGCTTTCGGGCTACGACTCCTTGAGCTCCTTCAGCCGGGCCGCGTAGACAGCGGCGATCCGCTCGGCCTCCTCCGGGTCGGCGGTCGCCAGCTGCGCCTGGTCGGCGAGCGCGGCCTGACGGCCAGCCTTCAGCTCCTCGATCCGCTGCTCGTCGGGTACCGGGGCCCGGCGTTCGGCAGCGATCTGGGTGCTGTACCAGGTCACCACGTCCCGGACGGCGTCTGCAGCATCCTGCTCATCGCCGCCGTACAGCTCCGAGAAGTCGGGGATATCGGGGTCGGACAAGAGGACCACCCTTCCTTGTTGATCTTGATGGGGAAGGTGTCATTCTCCTCGCGCCGAACCAGTGCGGCATACGACCAACGGGTGACTCAGGGCCCACGTCTGGGTTCAACGGCGAGCGCATTCAACGGACCAGAGCTGCCAGCAGCGGAAACCGGGTGCGCTCTGAGCGGGCACGATGGGCTTGGCGACGCGCAGCGTGCACACTGCGCCGGGCCAGGCAGAGCTCGCCGGCGGGAACGTGGCAGGTCGGACATGCTTCGGCGAAGGCACCATGCCGGAACTGGCGGTGTGTCTCGTACGCGGCGTCCAAGGCGGCATCGAATACGGAACCCGGTATCAGCGCTGGGGCGGCACTCACGGAGATCTCCTTACACAGGGGGCGCGGCGGGGTCGGCCCTCACACTCCACACGTCGGACAAGCGGTTCGCCTTCCAATTCCCCCGTTATGGCAGTTCAACGCGGTGGAGTGTCGTCCGACCGCCGTACCGGGCCACTCGCCGGACCGGCCGGATCCGGGAGATCCTTCCTCCAAGGCCAGCCAGTCCGCATAGGTTGGGCTTATTGATCAACGAGGTCGGGGGATGTTGTGGCAGGCAGGGATCTGCGAGCACTGTTCAGCACGAACGACCGGGGCTTGGAGGCCGTGGAGGCATTCACGAACCGGCAGGCGCAGTGGGAGCTGGTCGCGGCCGCGCTGGACGAGCACCTGCGCCACGTTGCGGATCCTGGCTTCGACGTCGAGGACCTGGAGGGGCCGCGGAACAACGTCCTCGTTTTCCACGGGGTCGGCGGGATCGGCAAGACGACCCTGTCCCGCAAGCTGGAGGCCGTACTCGTCGGCGCCGACCAACGCCCCGTCCAATGGGGCGAGCCCACCTGGGCCGGGGAGCGGATCCTGCCGATGCGCATTGACCTTGCACGCTCCGCCGGCACGTCCTTCGAGGACGTCGTCCTCACGATCCGGGCCGCGCTGACCGAACTGGGCCGTCCTCTGCCCGCCTTCGACATCACCCTGCGCCGCTACTGGGAGACCCAGCACCCCGGCGAAAGCCTGGAGGAGTACCTGCGGCGCGGCGGCCTCGCGGGCCGGTTCGGCAAGGCGATGCCGCAGCAGATGCAGTCCGCTCTCTCAGACGTCGCCCAGGCGCTCCTCCTACCGGGCACGATCGGCACGGCGGCCGGTGCGCTGGTCGGCTCCCTCACCCGCGCACTGCGCGAGCGGCGGCAGACCGTGCGGGCGCTCGCCGGGTGCGCCCGGCTGGCGGACCTGCTGGAGGCCGAACCGGACCTGGAGACGCTGTCCTTCTACCCGCACCTGCTGGCCTGGGAGCTCGCCCAACTGCCGGCGGACAAGCGCGTCGTGCCGGTGATCTTGCTGGACACCTTCGAGGACGTCGGCGACCGTACGCACCGCGACCTGGAGCGCCTGATCCAGCGGGTGGTGTGGCTGATGCCGAATTGCTTCTTCGTCGTCACCGGCCGCTCCCGCCTGCAATGGGCCGATGCCGCCCTCCAAGGACAGCTCGACTACACCGGGCCCACCGCGTGGCCGGGCCTGGCCCTGCCCGCAGCCGTCCCGGCCGCCCGCACAGCGCGGCCGTCCCAAAGCCGCGGGCGGCAGGTCCTCGTCGGCGACTTCTCCCCCGAGGACTGCGACGACCACCTCGCCCGCCGGCTCACCCGCGACGGAGCACCCCTCATCAGCGAGGACATCCGCCAGGTCATCACCGACCGCTCCCACGGACTGCCGCTCTACCTCGACCTGTCGGTGATGCGCTTCCTGGAGATCCGCCGCACAGGCCGCACCCCGCAGCCCGCCGACTTCGACCACGACTTCCCGGCGCTGATCGCCCGCACCCTGTCCGACCTCACCGCAGACGAGCGACACGTCCTGCGCTCCGTGGCCCTGCTGGACGCCTTCGACCTGACCCTGGCCACCGCGGCCGCCGGACTGCCCCACGAAGCGCCGGCCCTGCGGCTGATCGAGCGGCCCTTCGTCCGCGAGAACCTCTTCGGGCTCTGGCCGTACCACCTGCACGGGCTGATCCGCTCCACCGTCCGCGGCGCCGACGACCAGGCCGACGACCGCTGGTCGGCGCGCGACTGGGAGCAGGCAGCCCAGCGTGCGCTGACCGCCCTGGGCGACCAGTGGAGCGCGCACACCGGCCGGGACCGGATGCTGCTCGTCAGCTGCCTGCGCCAAGGCCTCGCCCTGGCCCGCGACTTCCGCCTCGACCTGGGCTGGCTCGCCGAAGCCGCCTGGGCGTACGTCAGCGACTCGGTGTGGGAGCCGCTCGCCCCACCCGTGCGCAACGAAGGCGACGGCGACATGACGACGGCGGCCGACGCCCTTGTCGAGCTCCTGGCCACCCTCGCCCGCCGCCAGCACGAGCACCGCTCAATCACCGCCTCCCGCCTCGCCGCCGTCACGCGCACCCGCCTGCTGCCCACCGACCTGCACGAAATGGCCGTCTACTACCTCGCCAAGGCTCAGCGCGACCTCGGCGACTCCGCCGGCTCCCGTGCCGGGATGCAGCTCGTCGCAAACGGCCAAGGCCGCCTGGCTCCCGCAGCTCGGCGCGGCCTGGCTCACCTCGCCCGCGTCGCCGGCGACTTCCCCACCGCGCACGACGTGGCACAGACCCTCGGCTGGGACGGCCGCCAGCACCGCATCGAGGGCGACATCCTTTGGCCGCACGGCGACATGACCCGCGCAGCCGCCGCCTACGCCGTCGCACGTGACCAGGCCGAGCAGCACGGCGTTGCGGGCGAACGGGCCACCAGCCAGGCCCAGCGCGCTTTCGTACTCGCCTTCACCGATCCCGATGACGCCGACGACGAACTGCACCTCGCCGAACAGCTCCTTAGCGGCCTTGATCTCCGGGCCACCGGCCTTACGGTGCGGATCGCCGCGCTCGTCCGCGACGCAGGTGCCATCCCTGACCTCGAAGCTGCCCGCGCCCTGCGCGCCGAGATCCGTGGCACCGGGATCACCGCCGCCGAAGTCGCCCTCGAACTCGCCCTCGCCTTCCACCACGCTGTCCAAGGCGACCATGACAAGGTCCGCGCAGTCATCGACCGGATGCGCGAACTCGCACAGACCGGCGACTACGCCTACTCCAGCGACCTTGCCCACTTCATGGCCGGCCTTCCCCTGCCGGATCGCTCGCCCACTGTCTGGCTCGACGGCCCGGACGCCGTTCGCGCTCGCTGGCACCACCTTGTAGAGAGCCGCCGCGCCCGGATAGGGCACAGCGAATGAGTAACCAGGACGCGGCTCAGGAGTTCCGCCGTCGTTTCGAGGAGGGCATGGAGGCCCGGCGCAAGGCTCATCTAGAGGAGCGGAAGCGCGAGCAGGCTGAGTGGGTGGCACAGAAGCGAAAGCGTCAGAGGGATGAGGCCCGGGCATCCTGCGTGACCGGCGTAGGCGCCCTCGCGGTGGTCGGTCTCATCGTCGGTGGCGCGTGGTGGGGTCTGTCGAGCGTGGCTTCCTGGTGGCAGGCCGACGCGGCGGCGGCAAGAGCCGCACGTGAGCAGGCAGACGTCCCGGCGCCGCGATTGCCGGCGCCCGACTGGCGCCTGTCACACGCCGGTGATGAGGTCGACAAGAAGACGACGACGCTGTGGACCGACATGCAGGAGACGGCCGGGCTTTCGCTGCTGCAGCACGAGTCCGCGGAAGACACCCGCAGCACACGCGTCGACGAACTGGACGACTACAAGGGCCTCAGTTCAAACGATGTCGAGCTGACCATCCAGCACGGTCCACAGCACGGCACCCTCACGATCCAGGACGGCACCGGGCTGTACACACCGGCCACCGGCTTTCAAGGGTTCGACACCGTCGACTACACGATCAAGCTCCGCAACAAGCCCGAGCTACGCAGAGTGCGGTTCACCGTTGAAATCGGACTCAGTTTCGGAGCCAGGTACGACGCGGAACACAAATACGAAAACTGTGCCGCCGCCCGTGCAGCCGGCGTCGCACCCATCTACCAGGGGCAGGACGGGTACGGACGCCACCTCGACGCTGACCGAGACGGCGTCGCCTGCGAATGATTGCCGCCTGCCCGCAGCAGCAGCGGCCTCGAACCAACGCTTGGTTCGAGGCCGTAGTGCTTGCCGTGGCGCAGACGTGGTGGCAGTGGGAGGGCTCAGCCGAGCTGAAAGGCCCGCGCAGTGTTGCTGAAGACCGAACAGTGTTGCAGAGCAACACTCTGGCAACGACCAGCAGCGCTCGGCTCTTGACCAGCACGATTCCTCTGGCAACAAGCGCTCCGGCTGGCGCAGCCGGAGCGGTTGTCTCCGATCACGTACCGCAACATCCGTGGGGTCATCCATTCTGGTTCTCCTCCCGGAGTCCCGCCGGGTGGCCACTAACTCCCGTCAACCCTCGACGGGTTGGATGAAATGGTGAATTCGATGGATCGTCCGCTCCTGTCGTTGAGGTCGGCCCTGGTGTTCCTGCTGGCTCTACTCACCGGCGCGGCCGCTGGTGGGCTAACTGCTGTCACCGGGGAGGGCGCCGCGCGCAGCCTGCTCGCGGGCTTCGCCGCTGTCGGCCTAGGGGTGCCTTTCTTCAACCGCCTCATCGACACCGAGGTCAGCGCTCTTGAGCCGTCTGCCCCGGCAGGCACCGGAAGCAAGGCTGTGGAGGAGAACAATGGGTGAGTTGCGGCCTCTAGGAAACGACCTCAACGATGCTTCCCGGGCCTTGGCCGAGGCGCTGCGCGAGTTGTTCGAGGGCCTGCAGGTATCCGTCCGTCGTTACGCTGCGCGGCGTCAGCGTGACCCGGGCACGTTCTCGCGCTACCTGAATGGCACCCGGTTACCTCCGTGGCAGGTGATCAGTGACCTCTTCACAGATGTCGCCGAGCATCGTGGAACCGCGGTTACCACCGAGGCCATCGAGTTCGTACGGGGCTTGTACGGATCGGCGGTGGACGCGTCCTCCTCCCCTAAGCACGCCGTGGAGATCCTCGAGGAACAGCTCGCCGCCGCCGACCGAATCTCCCGACGGTCCAGCGTCCGTGGCGACGTACTGGGCGATGCGCTGCTGGATCGAGCGGAACGCATCGCTGACCTGGAGACGCGGCTCAACCAGCTTGAGGCCGACCGCATCGCTGAGCAGAGGCGGGCGGACGCCCTCGCGGCGGCACACCCAGACATCCCCGGCCTACTCCAGGAGCGCAACGCACTGCAAAGGGAAGTCGAGCGGCTCGGAGCCGACCTCAGGGAGGCACAAGCCCAGCGCGTGGCCGCAGAAGACCGCTGCACCTTGCTTGAACGTCAGCTGGATGCCGTCGAAACGGTCACGACAACAGCACCATCCGCAGCAATCCAAGCCATGCCCAAGATCCTCATCGTTGACGACCAGCCGAACAATCTACTCGCGATGACCGCAGTCCTGGCCACACTCGACCAAGAGCTCGTCACCGTTCTGTCTGGTCGAGAAGCACTCAAGGCGCTCCTGGACCACGATGACTTCGCGGTCATCATCATGGATGTACAGATGCCAGAGATGGACGGCTATGAGACCTGCGCTCACATCAAGCGTCGCCCCAAGAACCGAGACATCCCCATCATCTTCCTGACCGCGATGGGCGTGGACCCCGAACACTCCGCCCGGGGATACGCGGCCGGCGCCGTCGACTACATCAGCAAGCCCTTCGACCCCTGGGCCCTGCGCGCCAAAGTCACCGTGTTCACCTCCATCTACTTGGAGCGGCACAACCAGTAGGCGGCGAGGGCACCAAGCCTCAGCCGGCGCTCCGGAACCCGAGAGGGGACTGACGGGGCGGAGATCCGGGTCGCATTCATGGATGCGGGTAGCCGTGGCCCGGGGGCGGATACTCCCGGCTCGACCCCTCGGAACCCGCCAGTACACCCGCGAGGGCGATCGTGCTCACACGTCGCCCCCGTGATGCCATCGTTGACGTACAGCGCTGGAATATAGGGCGGATTTACGCGGTGGTCGCTGGAGACGGCGGAGCGGCCGTCATCTACGTTCCGTCGCTAACGGTCACCCATACCGACCATGCCGGGGCGGTGGTCGATGCCAACATGCTGCTCACTCGCCTGCGGGAGCTGGGCTGGACCCGATGTCCGAGACCAGCGACTCACCGGCGCCCTGCCGCAGATGGGATGCCGAGCTTCAGGCCGAGCGGTTCAGCGTGCGCCAGCCCGACGGAGCCCTCTGGTATGACGGGCTCCTGCCCACCAGCCAGGCCTGGCGGATCGCCGTGCGGCGCACACGCCACCTGGACCACTACACCACCGACCACAACGCCCTCGACCCCATCGTTGAGGACATCGTCACAGGGCGTGCCTTGGCCGTCCGTTCCGCTGCCCGCTGACTGGCTCGCGCCGCGAGGCGGCGTCTGCTCGAAGGCGCGAAATCGCTGGACCGACACCGACTGGCGGCGCGCCGCCGCCCGCGCGCTGGCCGCGCTCGGCGCGCAGTGGCAGACCAGCAGCGGGCCGGACCGGCGCCTGCTGGTTGGCTGCCTGCGCCAGGGCCTCGCCCTGGCCCGAGACCACCGGCTCGAACTGGGCCCGCCCCCTCCCCCACCACCTGGCTGGACGGCCCGGACGCCGTTCGAACCCGGTGGCGCCAGCTCCTGCAGGGACGGCAGAGCCTGATCAGCGTGCACCGGTGACTCGCCGCACCGGCGGCTTCAGGTGCGTTGCAACACGACTGCGCGTAGCTACGCGAGAAGCTCTTGTCGCAGGTCAAGGCCGCAACACGGGGACTGATGCACCGGGGCGTTGCACCCGCGTTGCACCACGTCCGGCCCTCCGCGGCATGGTGCTCGTGACCTGTGCCAGCGGGAGCGGCACTGTCATTTCAACGCCTTCAAGTTCGGCATGAACCGGCGCACCTGGAGGAAGCCGCCCGTAACCGCCCAGGTGAAGGACTCGCGATTGGGCCCTGGCGTGTTACCCCAGAGGCAGATCCCGACTCCAAACTCCTCCGCGAGCGCGTACAGGCCGTCGATCTGCTCGTCCGTGAGCCCGCCAGTCGTGTAGATGGTGCGAGCCATTCGAGTTCTCCTCGTTGTCGTTGCAAGCTCTAGCTGTGTTCGCTGTCAGGAAATGACGTTGTCCCAACTCCGATGGCGAACGTCCCAACTTCGCGGTCAGAGGTCACTCGGTGCACCGCCGAGCCGGCCTGGAGGCCAAGTCGGGCGGCCTGCGGGTACGAGTACGTACCCCCGCCCACTGCTACTTGCCGGCAGGGGCGGCGCAGGCGAAGCAGAAGGTGACGCTGTCGTGAATGCCGTACGCCCCGTCGGGGCGCAGGTCGCAGACGCGGATAACGTGGCGGACGACGGCTTCGGTGCCGCCGCACTTGGTGCAGACCTCGGTCGCGCCGCTCGCGAACATGCCGGCGTTGTGGACGCCGACGTACTCGGCGGCGATGACCTCCGGTGCGAAGGCCACATGGCAGAAACGGCAACGAGCGGTTTCGGGAGCCTCCCCGTCGCCGGCGACGAGCGTGTCCTGGAAGCAGCGAGTGCACTGCACGGTGCGGTCTTCGACCCCGGCGAGCTCGGGGGCGAGGCGTTCCAAGCGGGCGGCTACGAAACTCTGGATGAGGTGAAGGCCGCGGCGTACGTAGGTCATGTCGTTCTCGGCCCGGGCGCGCACTGCGGGGTCGAGAACGGGGAGCAGGGCCTCGTCCAGGAAGGCGATGAGGAAGTCCAGCACCTTGGCGGCGACGGGCTCGATGTCTTCCTGGGTGGCGTTCAGCCCGTAGTGCTGGAGCGCGTTGCGCTTCTTGTGGAGCGCGTCAAGGTTGGTGGCGGCTTCGGTGGGGATCTCGACGCCCACGATGTCGCGAAGTCGCCGTACGGCCTCGTCGGGGGCGATGCTGTTGAAGTCCCCTTGCTCGAACTTGGCCCTCGTGACCTTCCGGCGGGTGATGTCCTCGGCCACCAGAGTCCAGTGCGCTGCTTCCAGGCGTGCCTTGAGAAGGACTTCGGCTGCGGCCTGAAGGTGCAGGACCGCGTACTTCAGGGCGCGTGCACTCGGCGCCTGGCGTTCCTCATCCGGTGCCAGGAAATCCACGACGCTGACGAGGTAGTCCAGGCCGTTGTCGACGGGCGGGAACTTCAGGTCGGCGCCCGGTGTCTCCGCAGGTCGCCATATCGGCATGCGGTGGTTGTGAGGCTCGGCTCCGTCGCGAAGGCGGACCCAGAAGTCGATCTCTGCCTGATTGTCGGCAACCTTGTGACCGTCCATGGTCTGCCCACCCCTCCGCCTGTCAGTGCTTCTTGGACGAACCCTATGTAGTCACCGATCGGCCGGGACTCCCATCGGGTATCTGCTGTTGGCACCGGGTCAACTTTCGAGCAGGCCCAATTCGCTGTCGGGGCGGCACAGAGGGCACGCGATGACCGACGGCACGGTCCGCAGCACCTCCAGGACCGACTCGCGAGTGGCCGCCCGGCCCCGGCTGGTGACCTGGCAGGCTCCGGTGTGGACGCGTTCGGGGCGGCGCGTGGCACCGATGCCGTACTCGATCCACCAACGGGGTGGCTCCGGCGGCGGTCGGCGGCGAGTCCGTTCCTCGTCGGCGGCCCGGACGACGCCGATCTTCTCGTCGACGCGGGCAAGGGTGAGCTCCAGCCCAGCGGCGTATGACCAGGAGCTGGTCAAGGGCTGGCGGCAGGGGCAGGAGAGGTTCCGGCATGGCGGCTACGCCGCCTCGGCTGCTTCAGGGGCTTCGGCTGGGCGGGCCTGCCGCTTCAGCTGCATGCGGCTCTTCACCAGGATGTCGGTGGGGACGCTCTTCCAGTGGGGGTGGTCGACGACGTCGATGGACAGCTGTCGGATCTCCGCCCACATCCGGTCGACCGTCTCCTTCTGCTCGTCGCTCCAGCCGGGGCTGTCGGGCACGTCCCCGCGATGGGAGTACCGCTCGCCACGCGCCCACCCCTTCATGGGTTCCACGCTCCAGGGCAGTGCGGCCAGGTAGGCGCGGTGCTCGGCATGGGCGCGGTGGAGGCGTTCCTGGAGCTGGAGAAGGTCGTGGGGGAAGGCGGTCTCGTCGTTCACCCTTGAATCGTAAGTCTGTTCGAATATGGAAGGGAAGTCGGCGCTCCGGTTCGTGACCCGTTCGGCAGACCGGGAGGCTGACAGCTCGGATGGTGCTGCCCGGGTAGGCGCCGTGCACTGGATGAGGGGGCGACTGGAGGAGGTGATGGCCGTGGCGCGTCCCGTCTGGGCCGGAAACCTGTCATTCGGGCTGGTCAGCCTGCCCGTGGGCCTCTACACGGCTACCGACAGCCACACGATTCACTTCCATCAGCTCCAGCGCGGCACCTCCGACCGCATCCGCAACCGCCGCGTCAATGAGAGAACCGGCGACGAGGTACAGCTCGACGACATCGTGAAGGGCTACGACACCGGCGACGAGTACGTCCTGGTCGAGCCGAAGGAGCTGGACGACATCGCCCCGGGCCGCTCCCGCTCGCTGGAGATCGCCGGGTTCGTCCACTTGGCGGAGGTGGACCCGATCTTCTTCGACAAGACCTACTACCTCGGCCCGCGCAGCTCCGAGTACGGGAAGGTCTACAGCCTGCTGGAGCAGGCCCTGGCCAAGACCGGCAAGGCTGGCATCGCCACATTCGTGATGCGCCAGCACGAGTACCTCGTCGCCCTCAAGGCCGAGAACGGCCTCCTCACCCTGCACACCCTGCACTGGGCGGACGAGATCCGGGACCCGCAAGCGGAGATCGACACCCTCCCCGGGAAGGCGAAGGCGTCCGAGAAGGAACTGAAGATGGCTGAGCAACTCATCGGCGCGATGAGCATGACCTGGGACCCCGAAGAGTTCCACGACACGTTCCAGGAGAAGGTCGCCGCCCTCATCGAGGCGAAGAAGGCCGGCGAGACCGTGGAGAAGGCCGAACCCGCCGCGCAGCCGACCGGGGTGGTCGACCTGATGGAGGCCCTGCGCGCAAGCGTCGAACGCGCAGGCAGCCCGAAGGGCACCGGCGGCAAGGCCACGTCCTCGAAAGCGGCCGCCAAGAACCCTCCCCCGAAGAAGCGGATCCGCTCCGCACCCAAGGAGGACCTGAGCGAGCTGTCGAAGGCCGACCTCTACAAGAAGGCCGCCGCAGCCAACCTCCCCGGCCGCTCGCAGATGTCCCGCAACGACCTCCTGAAGGCTCTGGCCTCGTCCCGGACATAACCGTCGTTGGAGGCCAAGATGGTGCTGCGCCCACCGGTGGAGCCGATGCTGGCGCAGGCCGTGGAGTCGGTGCCTGGCCCAGGCTCGCTGGGCGAGCTCGCGTTCGAGCAGAAGTTTGACGGCTACCGGGCTCTGGCATTCACAGACAGCGGCCTGGTCCTTCAGACCCGCCAGGGCAAGTACATCCAGGACCGGTTTCCCGACCTTCGGGCCGCCGCCGAGCAGCTGCCCGACGGCCTGGTCCTCGATGGGGAGGTCGTCGCCTGGGACACCGCAGCCGGCCGCTTGTCCTTCGACGGCCTGCAACGCCGTGCCGGCTCCCGCGGCCGCACCGCCGCCGCGCTCGCGACGTCCCTGCCCGCCTTCTTCATCGCCTTCGACATTCTGCAGCTGGACGGGACCGAACTGCTTCGCCAGCCCTACCGGCAGCGTCGCCTGCGACTGGAGAACCTCTTCACCATGCACCGGCTCGCCGCGCCATGGACGCTGTGTCCGATGACCACCGACCTGGTGAAGGCACAGCAGTGGCTGGAGTCCTGGACCGAGGTTTCAGGATTGGAAGGCATCGTGGTCAAGCCCATGCACCCTCCCTACCGGCCAGGCTACAGAGGTTGGTACAAACTCCGGCGCCGCGACACGACCGAGGCGATCATCGGTGCCATCACAGGCACGCTGATCCGACCGCACCTTCTCCTGCTGGGCCGCAACGACGAGGCTGGACATCTCCACCCCGTCGGACGAACCGTGCCCCTACGTCCCGACGCGGCGCGCCTCGTCGCTGGCAGCCTGGCCGAAGCCGGCCCGGAACATCCCTGGACGGGCATGCGGTTCACCGCGGCCTGGGGCAGCCGGGACTTGCTGGAGGTGACCCTCGTTCGTCCTGAGCTCGTTGCGGAGATCAGTGCCGACACGGCCGTCGACCGCGGCGGTGTCTATCGCCACGCGGTAAGGCTGCGCCGACTCCGACTGGACATGACGACCCAGGAAGCGCCCACCTTCGGGACATGGACAGATGGGGCCGCAAGGTGAGCCGATCACAGTGAGCAAAGTGATGGGTCGGCGGGGGCGCCCTTACAAGTAGCGCGCCCCGCGGGGCGGCGGCGTTTGAGTTCAGCGGCGGCCTGCGGCCGGTCCGGCTGATGTGCGGAGATCCTCGCCGGCGACCAGGAGGGCGAGGACGACGGCGACGGCTTCGTTGCGCAGGACGCGGGCTGCTTGCTGGAGGCGGTCCGGGTCCGGGGTAGGCAGGGACAGCGCCACGCATTGGGGTTCGGTGCCGGTGCCGATGGGGACAGCCGCGCAGACGGTGCCGAGGGTGTACTCCTGCAGGTCGAGGAGGGGCTGTCCGGGGCCGCGGTCGTCGAGTTCGTCGAAGAGGATCTCTCGGTTGGTAATGGTGTGGGGGGTGAATTGCTCCATGCGGTATCGCTTGAGGTGGTCGAGGCGCTCGTCCGGGCCGAGTTGGGCAAGAAGGGCCTTGCCAACGGCGGAGGCGTGGGCGGCTTCGCGGAAGTCGACCCACTCGTGCACGGCCGGGGTACGCGGGCCGTCGGCGTACTGGGTGATAGAGACGTCGCCTTCGGTGTAGCTGGCGACGTAGACGGCCGCTCCGACTGCGTCGCGCAGGTATCCGAGGGTGTCGCGGAGCTCCCCCATGCGGTCGCGGTCGGTGGCCGCGAGCTGCAGGGCGGAGCCGGCGGCGTACACACCGGGGGTGATGGGGGTGGCGAGCTGGGCTCGGACGAGTTGCTGCAGGGCCTGGTTGAGGTGGAGCTGGCCCAAGCCGGTCTCCCGCGTGATCTGGGTGAGGCGGACACCGCCGATGTGGCGGTGGACGACTTCGAGGACACGCAGGGCCCGGTGGGCTGCGTCCAGGCTGGAGCAGGTCGGCCGCCGGGGAGCCCGGCGGGCGATCCGCGCTCCCTGCTTGGCGTCGGCGGTCAGCCCGGCCGGGGCCAGACGGGCGCAGCGGGCCAGGGCGGAGGCGAGTTGGCTGGTGGTCCTGTAGACCTCGCCGAGGGCGATGTCCTCACGGGGGACGAGGGCGGTCATCGCACGGTGCAGCGGCGGCGGGAACTGACGCAGGGCCTTGGTGTCGGTGGGCGGGTGAGCGGCCAGGTCGGTGGTGGAGATGGGTGGCGAGGACCAGATGACGGAGGCGCCCAGGGGGGATTCCAGGTCCTCGGGGATCGGCGGCAGCGCCGGCAGGCCCGTCTCGACGTCGTTGGTGGGGCTGGTGGTCTGCTCTTGCCAGTGGTGGGCGATGGTGACCTCGGCGCGGGACAGGTGCAGGAGGTAAAGGGCCCGGGCAGCGGTGGCCGAGCCGGCGCCGGCGGCGTACTGGAACCAGAACTGGGCGCCCTCCATCCGGCCAGACAGATGCAGCAGGCTCGCGAACAAAAGGGCCGAGGGCCGGCTGTATGGCCAGGCCTCCGCGTCCAGGGCGACCCGCGTGAACTCCGAGCTGTCGACCAGGTCACGGGCGAGCTGGTCGAGGGCGCGAGCGGCCCGCACGTGGCAAGCCGCGTCCAGCACCAACTGACGTTCCGCCCGGCTCGGCGGAACTCGGGAACCAGCCGCGGCAACGCCGTACGTCAGGGCACCACCGGCGGGGCGCCGCGCCGCCGCGCCCTTGCGGTGACCGACGACGCGCAGGGCGATACGGCGGCGCGCCTCCGTCTCGTCGTAGGAGGCGTAGTCGCCGGTGAAGACGTCGGCGGCCAGGAGAGCCTCGTCGTCAACTTCACTCGGCGATCCGGCGGGATTGCCGGTTGTGTCGTTCACAGGTCCTTCTCCTCTCCGGGAGTCCAGTCCAAATTGATCTTTTCGGCAAGCGTGCGGCGGGCGGTGTAGATGTGCGAGCGCACTGTGGTCGGGGAGATACCCATCAGCTGTGCGACCTGCCTCCGCTCCAGCTCCAGGACGAACGTCAGCAGCACGACGTCGTAGTGCCGCTCGGGCAGCTCGGCGATCGCCTCGTACAGACCGAGCGTGGACACCTGCTGCGCCTTCAGCCGGCGGCGGGAAGCACGCCGCAGCGCCGCGAACTGGGCGGTCTTCACCAGCGCGACCGGAACAACTTCGGCAGCTTTGTAACGTGCGACATGCTCCCGCAGCTGCGACCAGGCGAACCCCGGGAGACTCGCTTCCTGGAGCGCCTCCGGCCATACCTGCAGCAGGAACGTGAACACATCCTCGACGACAGCCGCGGCGACCTTGCCGTCGCCAAGCTCCCACTGCGCGTAGTGCAAAAAGGCCAGGTGGTTCTGCGAGTGGAACGCAACAAACTCCACCGGCATGACCCCGGCAAGCTCGACGTCGACGGCCTGCTCACCGAACGGGTCGTCCTCGGTGTCGGTCATGAACTCCCCCACGGCTGCTCCCCGGCCCCGTTCAGGCCGGCACTCGGCATGTCACGCGGCCGGTCCAGGTGACCGGCCGCCAGGCTGCGGCCCGCAGTGAGTTCGGCGGCGCCCACCCGCACCCCCGCCCCCAGCAGGCGACGAAGACCTCGCGCCACGTCAGGGGCGAACACACGCACGGCAGTTGCCCCTATCAGCGCCAGAGCGAGCGGTTCGGTGATGTCCACGGAGCAGGAAGTCCTTCCAGACGGTCTACAGGCGGTGATCCAGGCGTGCCTCCCCAGTCGGCAGCCGAGGAGCCACCCGAAGCAGCTCCTACTCATCAGACAAGCGGACCGACCTGGCGAACGTTCAGGGCATCTCCGGCAAAACTTCTGGAGCGGGCGCATCCGCTTCCCTGCGCGCCCCCCACGCGCCCGCGCACGCCCCTCAGCGGTGATATGACACCGCGCCCACTTGAGAGATCGTTTCCGCGGTGAATCCGGCCCCCCAGCCGGGTGAAACAGCAGCTCTCGGGCTGGGCACGGATTTCCGCGGTCGCTACAACCCGAGCGTGATCAAGAACCTGATGCTCCGTGGCCTGCCCGCGCTCACCCTCGCCGCACTTCCCCTCCTTACCGCCGGCACGCCCGGAGCCCATGCCGAACCGTCCCGCACAGCCGCCGCGGCGGCCGCACCGGGCACCGCCGGGCTCCGCGCCCCCATCCCGCTCTTCGATGCGATCGACCAGATCCCCCTCGCCGACGAACAGCGCGCCGGCTACAAGCGGGACCTTTACAAGCACTGGAACCGCGGGCTGAACAGCTCAGACGGCTGCGACACCCGCAAAGAGGTCATCCTGAACGAAGCGGTGGTCGCGCCCCAGGTAGCAGCCGGGTGCAAGCTGACCGGCGGATCCTGGCGCAGCCCCTACGACAACCTCGTCGTCACCGACGCCGCCCGGTTGGACGTTGATCATTTCGTACCTCTGGCCGAAGTACACGACTCCGGTGGCTACGCCTGGGACGCGGCGCGCCGCGAGGCGTATGCGAACGACCAGGCGTCCCCGGACACCCTGATCGCGGTCTCCGCTGCCTCCAACAGGAGCAAAAGCGACAAGGATCCGGCGCAGTGGCTGCCGTCGGACGGCTCGTACCACTGCACCTACGCCGCCACCTGGGTCGGCACCAAGCTCCGCTGGAACCTCGCGGCCGACGACGCCGAGCGCCAGGCCCTCCTCGGCCTCGCCGAAGACTGCCCCAACACCACCGTTGTCTACGGGACCGCCCCCTGACCCGGCCGTAGGTGCGCTGTGCAGGCCGCCACGCTCCGGCTCTGTGACTATGCGGCCTCGTGGCTCCCCGATCGACGCTGGCCGCCGCGTTAACACCTTCCGAGACGATCACCTCTTGAGCCGGCGCGAGTCCCATGCGCGCGTGCTGCCCCGGTCAGCGCCGGCCCATTCACCTAGATCAGGAGAATCACCCATGGGCAGAAGGAAGCCTGGCAAGCCGCGACGCGAGCGGAGTCAGACGTACACGCTGCAGCAGTTGCAGCCCCCCGGCTACGACGAGTGGCTCAACATCGGATCCGACTTTACGGCCGACGCAGCCGCTGTCGACTCGCGCCTCGACAAGGACGCGGTCGACCTGATGAGACGCTTTGCGCGCTTGCGGCCTCTCTACCGCGGGCTGATTCCCATGCAAGCGGTGCAGCTCGACATGGCTCTCGACGAGGGCGTCATCCCGATCAGCAAAGGCGACGACGAGCATGCCGCGCTCATCCCCATGGAGGAGATCGCTGCCCTGATGGGCGCCGACTCCAGCGGCGATGGCGTCCGAGAGAGCCTGCACCGACTGCACTCCGTCGGCGCGTTCCTGGTGGAGGAAGCCGCTGACGGCGTTCCGCTGGTCCGCATCGTCAGCCAGCCGCCGCAGCGGCCCGGAGACCCGTGGATCCTCCACGGAACCGCCGAGGACGTACTCGTGCCGTCGACCTGCATCCCCGCCCGCCCGGGCGATCTACCCACCGACGAGTTCGCAGCATTGGCGTTCATCAGAACGCACATGTCCCGGGGTACCGAACCGCTCCCTGAAGAGTTCGCGAAGCACGAGGGCATCGAATCGGTCGGACGCGCCCGCCAGCTTTTTGAAGCCGTCGCTGAACTGGCTCAAGAGAAGGGGTGCGGCACCTGCCCCTCCGCACACCTCTGCACCCGGGTGAACGAGACAAGGTGAACGGAAATCAGCTTGTCGTCCTCCACGACCGTCTCTGGGTGAACCCCAAGGGTGACGCCCACGCGCTGCAGTGTGTCGCTCGCACCACGAAGGGCGACCGCTGCCGGAACCCGATCGAGAACGGGCAAGTACTCGGCGTACGCGAATTCCAGCTCGGCTCCGCCGGATACGTCAACGCATACGGCTACTACGGCCCGTTCGAGGCTGCCGACCGCTGGCTCGCCCAGCACTGCTCCGTCCACGACGCATCGGACGTCCGTGACCACGACGCAGCCGAGCTCCGCCGGTTCGACATCACGCATGACGCCTCGTTCCTGAGGCCCTACCGGGTAGAGGCTGCCTTCGACGGCCAGCCCGCTTCCGACTGGACGCAAAGTGCGTTCTTTGAAACCAACCTCTTGGAGTGAAGTGCAAGCCAGCCAGCCAATTACTGTCGTCTGCCCCACGTGCCACAGCTGCACGGGGCAGCCGTGCACCTACGTGACGGGGCCTCGCGTAGGGGCGACCCGCACCACGCACCGAACCCGCAAGCACGATGCACAACAGCAGTACAACCGCCTTCACGGCCCAATGCCGAACCGGCACGACATCCCCGCAGACGACCGGTGGCTATACCAACCGCTGCGTGATGGCGACCTGGCCGGGCTCATCCTGGGCGTTCGCCGAGCAGTGGCCTCCGCCCTCTTCCGCCACCCTGAAGAGCTCGGCGCCCTCTACGAAGTGGCAATCGGGCAGGAGGACGCGAAGCTACTTGATCACACCACCAACATCGCGATTCTCATGGCGCTGGCCAGCGTGCCCGACCGCTCGCCGGACGGACTCGAAAATCTCGCTGCGCGGCTTGCTGCGCGTGGTTACCTGCAACGCTTCCCTGACCGATCTGTGGCGACCAACCCCGAGGCCGCCCGCCTGTTCTCGCCCGGAGAGTTGCCACAGGATGTCCTACGGGATTGGCATGCGGCGATTGATGTCATGCCGCCCTCTGCATCCTGCACCTAAGGGCTGTCCCGTAATCCCCGGCGGGCGCACGACGCCGGCTACGGCACCTCGCCGCGTTGTCGGAACGCCCGGATACGCCCAGTATGAGGACGCTCCTCCGCCTTGCGATGCACCGCATCCGACGCCGCGCGCTGATCCACCGGGGATTACGGGACAGCCCTTAGCAGCAGTCAGCTGTGGCCGCCTGCCCGCTGGAACTCCGGTCAGCCACTGGTTCGCGTCCATCTCGCCCCGCCTGTTCCGGCACCGCGGACCCATCAGCGGCACAGCTTTCGGAACGGGCATCGCCATACAACATCCCTGAGATGAGCTACCGCTCTCCGACTCCGCAACATTGCAGATATGCATGGAGTCCCGCTGCCGCCAGTCCAGTGACGTTCTGGAGCTTTGGCCAAGGGTAGAGCCGGAGGAGCATGTGGTCGTCTGCGGTCAGGCAGTCGACGTACGGCAGGGTGCGGGTCACCAGCCGGGCGAAGCCGTCGCAGGCCGACCTGACTTCCACGCCAGGCATCCCAATCCAGAGATGCAGGGTGTCGTCCTGCGCGGTCAGTTCAACCTCGACCGAGGTCTGGGCTGCGCTGGCCGCGCCTGAGCACCAGCGCAGCGCTTCGCTCAGGACGGCGAGCTGTACTGGAGCCGGGACAAAGGGACCGGCACGCAGTCCGTCATGGACCGAAATGCTGAGATGGTCGGCGGCTTCCGTCCACCAGTCTTGAAGCGTCTCGCGGACCGAAGATGTCCGCGTCTCGGCGGTCAGTACCCGTCGTACGACGGCGGCCGCGTGCTGGCGGACGGCAGGCAAGCTCGCGTCGTCACCTTGGCCGGCCGCCATACGGCTCAGAAGCGACCGCGGCCCCGTCCGGGAAATCTTCAGTACCCGCCGATACAGGCTGGCTGCCGCGTCCTGCTCCCCTACATTTCCTGTTCCGAGCACGGCCTGGGCGCGCTCCGCCCACAACCGGAACGCGTCGATGTCGCCTGTGATGAGCAAATCGGCGCCCAAGTCCCCACGCGCCGTGATCTGGGTGACCTGTCGCTCCGTGCTGGGTCCAGGCCCGTCGAGCTGCGCCTGGAGCAAGTAGCGGAGCAGTCCGTGCTGCTCCGGAGTGAGCTCCTCGAACTGCTCTACATCGCCAGGTGCGGCGAACACGTCGAGGATCTCCTGGGCGGTGGCCTTGGCGGCGTCGGTCTTGCCCAGCCGACGGTCGGGGGTTGCAGTCCACCGGTATTCGCGTCCTGCAGCGTCCTGCAGGACGGCGGTGGCTTGGTACGCCCGGAGGTGGTCTTCGCCGGAGATGCGGTACTCGTACGTGCACGCTGCGCCGTAGGGAACCAGGGTCTTATGGAGTGCGGTGGACGGATCATGCTGGTGTTCCAGCGCATTGATCCAGGTGTCGAGGACTTCAGGCCGACGTTCCAGAAGACGAGGCCCCCAGGTGCGCCAGGCAGCTGCGACCACGGCCTGCGCGGCATCGGAGACGGCTGTGCGGCTATTGGCAGTTTGGCCCCGGCTGGCGAGGAGTCCGGAGCTGAGGGCGAGTGATGTCCCGAGCAGGGCGGTCTGGTCATCCGAAGGGGTATGAAAGCGACCATCGTCGTCATCAGGAGTAAGGCCTTGGGCAAGGACGTGGTGGACTCGCGCGTGGGCGGCGAGGTGCGTGATGACGAGCGACCCGTGGTGGGCGAGGAGCTGATGGTCACGCTGATGCGAGGCGGCGACGGCGGCCTGGTTCTCGTGGGCCCATGAGGCATGGGTAAGGGCCTGGGCGAGGAGCCCGTCCGCCTGCCGGGGAAGCTCGAACATGTCGGCCAGGTCCTGGACGGCATCTCGGTGGTCCGCGGCTGGGTACGGGTAAGGCAGCGGGTCCTGTAGCGAGCGATCGCGGCGAGGTGCGGGTGGCCTCTGGTGTTGCTGCGGCAGCCCGTCCAGAAGCAGCTGCGCTGCGGCCAGGCGGGCCGTCTTCTTCGAGTTTCCTGTGCCGTGGGCGGTGCGGCCGGATCGCGTCCGGGCGGTGGCGTGGAACACCTTCTGGTGATCGGGACCTTCGGCTTCGAATTCGTAGGTCAGTCCCTCGTTGCGGAAGACGGAGTCCGCGATCGACACGGGGTCGGCCACCGGATCGGACGATCCGTCCAAGGGACGCTGGGCTGCTGGGTAGAGCCCGGAGACCAGACGGACGGCCGTCTCGTGTTCGTTCAGGAGACTCAGGGCGCCCAGGATCTGCCGGCCGACGCTCTCGAACACCGATGCCGCAGGAGAGAGGGCTTCGCCAGCGCCGAGACGTGCCAGCTGGCGGCTGGCAACCCACTGGCCAAGGGCAACCTCGGCAGCCCGGCGGCGGACAGAGTGGGCCGCGGACTGCTGTCCGGCCTTCTCCGGGCGGACCTGACGCGTGTATCCGTCGATCAGGGCGACATCGAGCATGGTGGCGCCTAGCCGGTCGAGGAGTCCGAGTACCTGCGGCGTCACGGCTTCGGTCAGGCGGCGCTCGTAGAGATGGCTGCGGTGCTCACCCGCCAATCCCAGCCAAGCGGTTGCCCCGGGTCCGGGGTACCAGCCCCGTACGGCCCGTTGGATCTCCGCGCACACTGTCGCACCGGGCACCGCCCCCAGTTCCTCGGGGGGAGCGGGCAGTGGCCGGTACGACACATCGCACGGAGTCAGCATTCGTTGAGGCCGCAAAGCCCGGGAGGAATGGTCGGCGGGGCGCTGACGGGTGCCTGTTCCCGCACTGGGCCGGGAAACCGCCGATGCCTGGTTGCGCAGCGGCCCTTGCCTGGATCCTGCCCGGTCAGCAGCTCGCCGGCCTTGCACAGCGAGGATGTCGCGCAGCTCGACGGTCAACCAGCGCGGGAGCGTCTGCGGCGCCTCAAGACCGTTGAAGAACGCCCCGGCCAGGTCCACGCAGTACGCCCACCGGTCCCACTGCGCCCGCTGGGCGTACCGCTGCCCTACCCGCCGCAGCAGTGACCGCATCCGCGGGTAGGGAACAGCCACCCCAGCGAGGCTGTACGCCGTGCGCGTCCGCGCGAGCTCGATGGCCAACGCGATCTTGTGGACAGGAGTCGGCGGTACCGTCTCGCGCAGCGCAACGATCCCGACCCATTCGTTCATGCCGTTCCTTCCCCCCAGACCGGCCCATGCCGGGGCCCCGTCCCCTCAGCTGGCTGCCATCGGCAGAGGCGGGCTCGCGTGGCCCCGACCAGGTTAGATCTCCAACACGATCTCCGGCAGGCGGTTGCGACAGCTCGACCGGCGCACAGAGGCGTGGTCGACTTCACGTGCGCCCACGCCGACGCCGCGGGGACGGTAACGGTGACGGTGACGGTGACGGCCAAGTTTCGTCCGCACATCGAGTCGTCGGCGATGTCCGCGCGTGGCACCCGCTGCCCACCTGGCACCACAGTTCTCAGGTCGCGGTGCCCCGTGCCAAGCGGCGACTGCGGACCCGGGCTCTGCGCGCGTCCTGCGCCAACCTCACGAGGTCGAACAGCACGCCTCCCATCTGCGCATCGGGAACGTAGTACAGGAGACGGCGGCTGATGGTGTCGTCCGTCGGTATGGCTCTGCCCGTGAGGTACCGCTCGACGTTGTGCGCGCTGACGATGGTGGCGAACTCCTGCTCGTAGTCGTCCCAGTCCCAGACGCCGTCCAACAGGTTGTACTTCTCCAGCGTCTCGCGCAGTTTCTCGATGAACCGCTGTTGCTCCGGAGGTACGGCAATCAGTACGGGAGCTCTGCGGTTCGCCGGCCACGCTTGCCGTTGGTCGAGCAGAGCCGAATGCCGCTCCATCCAGTTGGATGCGACGGCTGCCGTCTCGGAGTCCTTTATGCCGTAGATCCACTCCCAGTCAGGTTCTCCTCCATCGGTACGGACTGGCGGCGTGGGAATCCACCACCGCAGCAGCGTCGAGACGGTCTTCCGCTTGGGGAGTCTCCGTCCGGACAGGGCTGCGTAGAGGGCAGCCCGAGAGACCCGTGGTTCCGAATCCGCGATGTACGCGACGGAGGCCTTACCCCTCCCGAGTTTTCGCAGGTCGGACGCGAAGGCCTCCAGTTCGCTCTGAGAGGGGTCGACCGGGCTCCAACGCGCAGGCATGTGACCTGCCTCTCATTCCCAGAGGTTCATCCTGTCAACGATGTCTCGCGACATCTCTCACCACTGTAGGAGGCCCGCGTGCTCTCCGTAGGGTTCTTCATGACGGCAAAGCGGCCTCTCCCGCTGCGAGTTGTTGACCTGTTCGCCGACTCTGGGAGACCCCTGCTCCAACAGGTTGCCGTCGCACGTAGTTCCGAGCATCCGCATGCATCAGGAGGCGAAAACGGGTGCGGCCCCCCGCTCCAACGGGGGGCCGCTCATCACGTAGTCCCGAACAGCCTCCGCGCAAGTCATGGACTGGAGAAAGCCATCAGCACTTCTACCGACCCTACGGCGCCTGACCGCGCCCAGTCGAGTCGGCCCCGCCGACCCAAGACTCGCAGCTCACGTCCGACGGGCTACCCCGACCGCGGCAGTCGCCGACCGCGCCGACAGCGCGGCTGGCGGCGGCTCGTGCGAACGGCGGGCCACAGCTTCGTTCGCGGTCTCGCCACCGCTGCCGGTAGCGCCGTCGTAGCGGGGGCTATCTGGTGGGCGCAGCGCCACTAGCCAGTGTCCGGACGCTCTCGCGACGGGGCCGCCGCAACTAAGGTCCTGCCCGATAGAGCACAGGGCCGTGGGGGGCGGTCATGGGTGCGCAGCGCGCGTCGAGAGGTGACGCCGAAGGCGCCCATGACGGCCCCGGGGCCCAAACACTCAACGAGTGGGCGGCCCCGCCTCGTTCACCCCCAGGCATGCCGAGCGCCCCTGTGGTGATACCTCATCGTTGGGGAAGGCGCTGTGGCTAAGTTCGCGCGTCCCGGTGGTCTGCCTCTCCACCGCCTGCGCGATGGCCGGGTCCACCCGGGGCCGGGGCGCGGCCTGGCGGTGCGCCTCGATCGCACGGCGGTAGCCCTCCGGCGGCGTCCGACGCTCCACCGGCACGGCGGGGGTGGCCGCGGCCACCGTTGGCGGAGCTTCGTAATCATGTGGCCGTAGCCATCGGTCAGCTGTGGTGGCCGTGAGGTCGTCCGTACCCGCATGGACCGCATCCTTCGTGACCAGTGAGGTCTAGAAGAGTGTGGCTTAGTGCTGTGCGGTCGGGAACGCCAGCGAGTTGCTCCGCTGGGGTGGCACCGGGCTGGGTGGCCTGGTGTCTTCCCGCTTCTTTGCCTCGTGCCATGCGGCCTGATGGCCGTCTGGTCTTATCGGGGCTCGGCGGGCGTTTTGACTCTCCCCTGTACCGGGGGCGAGTTGTCGTGCTGCTGGGACGGCGTGCTGCGCGATGTTTCGGGCGGCGTTGAGGTCCCGGTCGATCACCAGCTTGCAGGTGTCACAGCGGAAGGTCCTGTTGGCGAGCGTCAGGCGTGGGCTTTGCCATCCGCAGTTCGAGCAGGTCTTGCTGGAGGGGTACCACCGGTCCAGAACCGCCAGGACCGAGCCGTACCAGAGGGTCTTGTAGGCGAGCTGTCGGCGGAACTCGCTTGGGGCGGCGTCGAGAACGGAGCGGTTGAGGCCGGCCTTCTGGCGCACGTTGCGACCGGGGGCCTTGACCGTGCCGCGGGCACTGGCCGTCATGCCGACCACGCTCAGGTCCTCAACGGCGATGGTGGCGAAGCCAGCCGCGAGCTGCTTCGTCACACGGTGGATGGCCGTGGCGCGCCGTTCGGCGACTTCGTGGTGAAGGCGACCCACACGCTGTCCGGCCTTGTCCCGGCGGGCAGATCCCTTCCGGGTCCGGGCGAATGCTTGCTGCGCCTTGCGCAGCCGCTTTTCGGCGGTCCGAAGGTGGCGGGGGTTCTCGACGAACGCGCTGCCGGGGTTATCGGTGTTGAGCGGTGCGGAGAGGACGGCGAGGTGTTTGACCCCGAGGTCGACTCCCACGATCCCGGCCGCTGCCTGGCGTCGGGTGGGGGTGGGGAGGGTGGTGGTCACTTTGCACAGGACGGAGGCGTACCAGCGGTGGCCGCCTCGGGAGACGGTGACGGACTGGATGACGGCTTGTTGGCGGCCGATCAGGCGGCTCAGACGTTTCGCAGATTCGTGCAGGCGGACCTCGCCGATCGCCGGAAGGCGCAGTCGCCGGTGGGTGGCCAGCCGGATGCCGGGCTTCTTCACGTCGTGGTGGAGGCGGAAAGCGTCGCGGCTGCGGCCCTTCTTCTTGAATCGGGGGTAGCCCACCTTTCGGCTGGCTCGCTTTCCGGTGAGCGATGCTAACCAGTTGGTCCAGGCACGGTCGGCGTCGGTAAACGCGGACTGGAAAGCGTACGTGTTCACCTCGTGCCACCACGGGCAGGGCCGCTCCGGCCCGTGCACGTTCTCCGGCAGCCCACCGGTCCGCGAGTCGCCTTTAATCCGGTTGAGGTGTTTCTGGATCGCAGGCTTCGACGGGATCGGGATCCGCACCTTCTTACGGGCCTGATCCTCCGGGGTGCCAGTCGCGACAAGCTGCTGGACTTCATGCCGCCACAGCTCATGCGCGGCCTTCTTCATCCCGAGCGCGTGGTTGAACGCCCACCGGGCCGCTCCCGCATGCCTCTGCAACACCTCCACCTGGGCGGAAGTGGGATCCAGCGCGAACCGGTAAGCCCGGAGAACCTCCACCTGCACGCTGAACCTCCCCCCCCATTACCTACGGATGACGAGCCGTAGCCGAATGTAAGGCACCCCACTGACAATGCGGCTCGCGTCTCAACCCGGATCACGCGGAGGACCGCAGCGGAGCCGCATGTGGAAGCATGACCGCCACCCCGGACCGCTGGGCGCGCTCGGCTCGGGCCCGGTTCAGGGCCGCGGTCTCCGTGGCGGCAAACTCGCGGCGCCGCTGCTGGACCGTGGCGTTGATCGGTGCCGGCTGGTCGTCGGCGTGCTTCTCCGGGTCGGGGAACGCCCACTGGCTGAACTCGCGCAGCACGCGGGCCTGCCGCGCGGCTGCCTCCGCGATGTCCAGCGGCACGCCTCGAGTGCGCGGGACGGCCTGGTGCGCGGCGAGCGCCCGGTGAAAGCCGGCGGCGGCCATGTCCCGGGTCCGCTCCGGAGCCGCGGGCACGGCGGCTGCTGAGGATGCCGGAGCGGCCGGACGGGGCTCCGGCACCGTGGTCTGGCCGACGGCCAGGACCCGGATGGTCCGTACCGCCTGCGTGCCGGCCGCATCGTTGGCTGCGGCGATGATCCGGGCGTTGAGCAGGCGGAGCTGGGTGGCGTACGCGGGAGAGTCGGGGCGCAGGTCCAGCTGCCCGGTCTCCGTGTGGAACGCCGTCGCCGTGACGTGCGCGGCCAGGTGCGGGGAGACGGCGGCCGCAATGTCCGGCCACCGGTCCAGAATGCTGCCGCCGGCGGTCGGGATGTCCCAGGCCCGGTCGGCCATCAGGCCCTGGAGCACAGCTCCGAAACCGGTGACCTCGCGCCCGTCACGCCGCGAGGCCGAGGTGCGGACACTGCGCCTCGCCTTCCGGGCCCCGCTTGATGCGCCGCGGGCCTTGGCGGCCTCCCGGGCCTGGTGCAGCGCGACCCGGGCCAGGTCGACCCCGGAAAGCTTCCCGGCGGCCGCCACGGGCTGCTCCTGGTCCTGCTGGGTGTGGGTGATCGTCTCGGTCATCGTGGCCTCCTACCGGTGTCCCAGGGTCATCAGCGAGCTGCGGCTGCCGCTCGTGAAGCGAAGTGCGCGCTGCACCAGGTCAGCGCCGTAGAGCCGCTCGGCGGCGAGTCGCCCGAACGCGTCGACCGTGGAGGTGATGAGCGTGGTCTCGCCGCGCATGAACTCGCCCCAGGCCGTCGCCCGCAGCTCCGCCACCTCCTCCGCCGCGAGGTCGTCGATGCTGGTCTCGGCGGGCAGGACCTCGCCCTGCGTGGTGTCCATCGGCTGCTCCTGACGGGGGATGAATGCCGCGGCCACCAGGCGGCGGACCGACTCGCTGCGCGGGGCCTGCCAGCGGCCCTCCCACTCCTGGTGGCGGGTCTGCTCGGCGCGGCGGGAGTCCCGGTACGCCTGGACGGCGCGGGCTCGGCCCTCGGCGTGCGGCCACAGGGCTACGGCACCTTTCAGCCGCCCGGCGAGGAAGCCCGACGGGCGGTGCACCCGCTCCGGGGCGTCGCCCAGGTCAAGGAACGCGATGACCTCGTCGGCGCTCCAGCCGGCGTCCGCGACCTCGCTGAGAATCCAGGCGATCCGAGGCACCGAGGCCCGGCCCATCCACGGCACCTGGCGGACCAGCTCACTAGCCAG
This sequence comes from Streptomyces sp. NPDC044571, assembly GCF_040647115.1. NCBI lineage: Bacteria > Bacillati > Actinomycetota > Actinomycetes > Kitasatosporales > Streptomycetaceae > Streptomyces > Streptomyces sp. NPDC044571. The sequence goes on along the minus strand of NZ_JBEZBN010000018.1, from coordinate 68,382 downwards.
TTGGAAACGTCGGCCGACCGCGTTCAGGCCCCGGCGACCGCCGACCTTGCCCTTGGACATCTTCGGGGTGGAGAACTGGGCTTCCCCACTGGTGAGCTTGCTCTCAGAGGGAAGCGAAGTAGTGCCGGCAGAGGGAAGACCTGAGGTACCCACCTGCATTGGGGTGCAACGGGCCTCACCGGAAACAGCCGTCACAACGCCCCGATCAGCACCCTCACCAGCAGCCCTCGCCGGGGTCCTCGAGGACGTCTTCGACCGCGGCTTGCGCACCTTCCGGGATGCCTTCTTCGCCAGCTTCGCGATCAGCTCCCGGCCGGACTCCGCGATCCCAGACACCGCCCGCGTGTACGCCGGAGCGTCCTCGTCCCGCTGCACCGTCCGGATCCCCAGCGCGACGTCGAACTCCACCGGGACCATCCGAGCGAACTCCGACGCCTGGCCGCCGTCGCCGGCTACCCGCGTGCCCTTGACGATCCAGGCGAGCAGCCCGGTCTCCCGCAGGATGCGCAGGTGGTCCTGGACCGCCCGCTCGGACAGGCCGACGCGGCGCATTAGGTACTTGATGCCCGGACGGCACGGCGACAGCGCGGCGAGTTCCTGGGCGACTCGCACGGTCGTCTGCCCGAAAGAGCGCGGGCCGTGCGACCGGTGCCGCCGCGGGTTGTAGAGCCCGGACCCGGCGACCCAGTGGACCGCCTGCATCCAGCTGTAGCCCTCGCCCGCAATCCGGCCCGACGACGTCGACAGCCACTGCGACGCCGCGGCCACGAACAGCTCGGGCATCACGGCGACCGCGTCGGCGTCATCGACGGCACCGCGCGGAGCGGGCAGCATCACGGCGGCCGGCGCCGCCACGGCGCTCACCGGCCCGCCCGAAGGTACGAGATGGAGATCATCTCGGCAGCCTTGCGCAGGCAGCCTGTGGACAGAGTCCGGGAAGCGGCGAGGACCCGGCTCGCTCCCGCCCGGCAGGCAGAAATCTTGAAGCACGTCCCGCCGGACGGGATGCGCCCCGAGGGCGAGACCACCGTGAACCCGGTTCGCCTCGCGTCGCGAGGTCCTGTGAATCTGATCAAGCAGGCGCTTGACAACGCCCTAAACAAGACGAAACGGGCACTGGTCGACTTTTCAGGGGACACCAGATCGTGCACTATGACGAGGACACCAACTTCCATAGCCAACCCGACACAGTCCGCGAGCGGACTGGTCGGCGAGTGGATGTAGGTGACAGCCCCCTCCGGGAGGAGCGGGTAGACACCGAACGGCTGGGGAGGTCTCTCCTCTCGTCCCGGTGGAGCTGAGTCGCAGAGCCCCTGTGGTGGGGGCGGTGCGGTGAGGCGCGCGCAGCCGGTGCTGACGCGGCTGTGGTGGCCGTGGTGAGTGGCCGGTGGTGCAAGTGGCCCTGATGAGGGGCCGGATACAGATGAGCGGCTTGATAAGCCGCAGCTCAGGACCGGCTGCAACCGGGACTTGAGCAGCCGACACGGGTGGTTAATCCGGTCGGTAGACGGGCCGCGCGAGGCCAGCGGGTGGTAAATCCGCTTCTTGGCGCGCGCGGTCGATGGCCACTAGGTCATCCCGACCCCCCTTCGGAGGTCGGCGTCGGCGTGCCCTCATTCAGCTCGGCAGCCTCGGGGAAACGCTCCGCGAGCCGCTTGAGCAGGTGAATGTAGACATCGCGCTGCGGACGCCGGGGAGTGCTCTTTCCCAACTCCCAACGAACTACGGCGAGGCGCTTCACGCCCACTGCGTCCGCGACGTCCTGCTGCGTGAGGTTCGCAGCGAGGCGCAGTTGAGCGCGCACGCGCGGCGGCGGCAGGACGTCGTCCAGGCCGTCCAGCAGGGCATCAACCCGCTTCAGGCGGTCCGGGTCGGACATAGCGCAGGCTCCCATGATCGATCGATCCCTGAAACATACACCATTTGATCTCAGGTGGGGGTGCGCTGCTGCCGTGAACGGCGCTGCGCCCGACGCCCGGTAGGGTCCGGGACCGTGCACCGACTCGCGCTTTTCGATCTGGACGGCACGCTGGCCGACCGACAGTCGGCCCTCAGCGACGCGTTGACATGCCTGTGCCGCTCCCGCGCGCTCTCCCCGGACGTCGAACAGTGGCTGCGCCTCCAGCTGGCCGACCGCGCGACCGTTAACGACTTCGCCCGGCTGCGGGACGCCTTCGACCTGGAGGCGTCGGCCGCGGACCTGTGGCAGGAGTACGTCGACCTCATGTCGGCCGCCGTCACCTGCCGCCCCGAGGTCCTCGAGGGTCTGGCCCGCCTGCGCGCGGCCGCCTGGACGATCGGCATCATCACCAATGGGGCTGGCGACATCCAGCGCGCCAAACTCGCCGGGACCGGCCTTGCCTCCCTGGTCGACGGCGTCGCCGCCTCGGGCGACCTGGAGATCCGCAAGCCGGACCGGCGCCTCTTCGAACTCGCGGCCACCCAGTGCGGCGTCAGCCTCGCGGACGGCGGCTGGATGATCGGCGACAACCCGGCCGGAGACATCGGCGGCGGACACCAGGCCGGCCTGCGCACCATCTGGCTGCGCGGCCGGCCATGGCCCGACGGGACCCCCGCCGCGCACCACGTCGTCGACGATGTCACCGACGCCATCACCATCCTGCTCAACGAGACCTGGGAGTAGCACCGTGGACCAGCCGACCGCCGGCATCCTCCACCCCGGCAGCATGGGCGCCGCCGTCGCCGCCTGTGCCGCGACCAACGCGGCCGCGGTCCTGTGGTGCGAGACCGGGCGCAGCACCGCGTCCATAGAGCGCGCAGCCCACTTCGGGCTGACGCCCGTGGCCACGATGGCCGAGCTGTTGGACCGTAGCGACATCGTCATCAGCCTCTGCCCGCCGGCTGCTGCCGAAGACCTGGCTCGCGATGTCGCCGGGCACCGCTTCGCCGGGGTGTACGTGGAGGCGAACGCCATCAACCCCGTGCGGACGCAGCGGATCGCCGCCCTGCTTGCACCGGCCGCGACCGTTGTGGACGGCGGCGTCGTCGGCTCCCCGCCGGTCGGCGGCAGGACGCCGACCCTGTATCTGTCCGGGCCCGCTGACGCGACCGCCCGCATCGAGGCGCTGTTCGCGGGCACCGCGATCCAGGCCGCAGTGCTGGGCACGGAGGTGGGGAAGGCATCCGCGCTGAAGCTGTCGTACGCCGCGTTCCAGAAGACCTCGCGGGTGCTGGTGGCGCTCGCGGTCGGGATGGCGCGCGAGCACGGCGTCGACCAGGAGCTCATCGAGGTCGCCTCGAAGCGCACCGACTCGTACCTGTCCGAGCCGCAGTACGTCGCCAAGACGGCAGCCCGCGCGTGGCGCTGGGGCCCCGAGTTGGAAGAAGCCGCCGACGCGCTCGCGGCTGCCGGCCTTCCACCGGAGATGCTGCGCGCGGCCGCGTCCACGCTGGCACGGTGGAACGACGTCAAGGACGACAGCGAGCTCAGGCTCACCGACGCCCTGGACCGACTTGCCCAGCCGTAGGCCGCGCTCATGCCGTCGCCGCTCCCGCTCGCTGCGCCAGCAGCTGGTCGATGAGCCGCGCTGCGTCCTGCGGGGCCGCCGCAGTGGTGTCGACAGTCAGGTCCCAGGTCGTACCCGGGTGCGTGTCCAGATCCTCGAGGGTTGCGTCCCACGCCGCCAGGCGCGCCGCGGTGTCGCTGTCGCCGCGTCCTGCCGACCGCTGCTCGGTCACCTCGCGCGGGCACCACAGCAGCACCACTGACCAGTCGGCCCGGTAGCCGTCGACCAGCGCGCGGATGCCGTTGACCTGCCCGAGGTGCACCACGGGCACCCCGGCCGCGAACGCCGCGTCGACGCCGGGCCGGTCGATCGCGTACGTGTTGCCGTACCGGGAGTTCGCGTAGATGACGCCGCCTGCGGCCTCCAGCTCGTGCAGCAGCTCCGCTGTGCCCATCCGGTAGCCGGCGGCCTTGCCCGTCCCGACCTTGAGCCGTGCGAACTGTGAGTACTTCGAGTTCAGCTCGGTGAGCGCGGCGGTGACGGTGTCCTTGCCCGACGCCGGCGGGCCGTACAGGATCACGCCCTGCTTCGGGTTCACGCGTACATCGCCCCCATCGCCTGCCGGGCCTGGTCCGCCAGCGTCACCGCGGTCCCCAGCCGGTTGTCGACGACCAGGTGCGGCACGGCCGGGCGCAGGTCGAGGTCGATCGTGGCCATGTACTCGTCCCACCGCTGGAGCTTCCACGCGTCCCGGGCCGCGGAACGGAATCCGATGTACTCGCGCATCGACTCTTCGTCGCAGCGCACCCACACGGGGAAGACGTCTACTCCCATCGAGCCTGCCCGGTTGGCCAGGCGCTGCATCCAGGCCGGGTCGGTCATCTCGGCAATGAACGGCGCGGTGAGCACCGTGGAGATGCCGCACTTGATGTTGGCCATGGCCGACTGCATCAGGCAGTCGTACTCCACCGGCCGGACCTTCTCGCGGTAGAGGTCGGTGTGCCGGTCGTTCGCGTCTCCGCCCAGCGCGACAAGGAGACCCTCCACCAGCGGGCGGGTGAGCGGGTCCTTGTCGAGAAGCGGCCAGCCCGTGAGTTGGACGAAGAACCTTGCGAGTTCGGTCTTGCCGCTGCCAGCGTACCCGCCGACCAGGATCAGGACGGGGCGGTGCGGATCGCCGCCGGTGTGCCTGCGCTTCCAGGCGTCGATGATGCGCTGCTGCAGATTGAAGTGATCGGCCTCGTCGCTGCCCGGCGCGATCCGATGAATTGCTCGCTCGACAGCCAGGACGTGCGCGCCGTTGAGGCGGTCATCCATGGGCGTGAGCTTGAAGGACGATTCCTCACCGGGCAGGGCGGCCCTGAAGCCAAGGTCGGGCTCGGTGGCTCGGTAGAGGAGGCAATAGGCGCGCCGGTAGTGCGGTCCCGGGTAGACCTCGCCTTGCTCGTGCTGCCACAAGGTCTGAGGATTCGCCGCGGGGATGCCCTTTAGGTTGGCCTGCTCAGCGACTTCCCGGAGCCGTTCGCCGGCCTTCTCCAGGGTGAGCCCGTGCGCCTCCCGCTGCTCAAGCAGCCGGTCCGGCCTCCACCCTGCTCGCTGCTTCCTCACCCTCTGCCCCTCCGTCATCGTCATGCCCGCGAGCCTAGGCCGCAGCCCCCAAATCCCGTGTGTACGCGGATGTTGAAAACCCGTGAATGACAGTGCGTACGGGTTTCGACAAGCCGCTGTGATGTTCCGTTTCGGCCGCCGCCGGTGTGATTGCCCCCACAAAGCGATGCGTTGAGGGGGCACAGCACGGTGGAACGGACGAGCTTCACATCAGGCTATCGCCTTAAGGCTCTCACGCTTAAGGTCTTGCGTGAAGGGTCCCGCCCCGGAGGGAAGGACCGTGCTCAGTCAGGACACCTTGACGGTGTATCGCATGCGGTACCGGTGGGCGGCCTTGGCCAGCAGGGATACCTCGATCGGGCGCTCGTGGTTCGAGTGCACGACGCGGAACGTCATCATCACCGGCATGTCTTTCGGCAGCTCAAGTGCGACGACTTCCTCCTCGGTGGGAATCTCCGAGGAGACCTCGTCGATGAACGAGACGGGCGGGTAGCCGAGGCTGGCGAGCAGGGTCGGTGTGCCGCCCTTGATCTTCCGGCGCTCCATCATGGCCGTCCCCTCCGCGAGCTCAAGCGGGTAGTACGAGTGAGTCAGTTCCGTGGGCTCGTCGTCCAAGAGCAGGATCTGCTTGCGGAGCAGGGCCTGGCCGTCGTCGTCGAGGCCGAGAGCTTGACGGACCTCGTATGGCGGCGTGATGGTCTCGACTTCCAGCAGACTCACCGACCCTCGCTGGGAGCGCTTCTCGGCCTCGCTGATCCATCGGTACGGCTGTCCTTCGCCCGCAGGAGGCATGTAGACCTCAGGGGCAATGGATCGCTGGGTGCCGCCCTGTACGAAGACGCCTTTGCCCGGCTGTCCGACCAGGAGCTGCTCTTCCTTGAGCATCTGCAGCGCCTTTTGCACCGTGGTGCCGGCAACGCTGTACTCCTCCATCAAGGCTGGCGTCGAAGGCAGCTGGTCTCCCGGTCGCAGGTCTCCCCGTGTGATCTGCCGCCGCAGTCGTGCCGCGATCTTTTGGTGAGCCGACCGCAGGTCTGTAAACGGCCTCGCCATTCGTTAGCTCGCCTCCTTCCTCTGTCGGTAGCGGAGGTGTCGCGTCATCGTCATGACGCTCACCTCCATGGGCTCTCCGTTGGTGGATCGGGTGAAGCGCGTCAAGATCAGGACGGGAGTGCCCGGTCGCAAGTCCAGCGCTTCGCACTGGCTGGGGGAGGCGATCTCGGCGGCGGCATCCTCGAGCGGACTGTCCTCCGGGATGAGCCCCATGGTCGCCAGAAGCGTGATGGTGCCACCCCGGATCTTTCCGCGTTTGGCGAGCTCCGTTCCGCGTGCGAAGCGCGCCGGGTAGTAGGAGTCGGCGAGCTCGACCGGCTCGTCATCAAGCAGGATCAGTCGGCGGCGGACCACGGCCTTCTCCTCCGGGGTCATCTGGAAGAAGTCGCGCACGGCGCTGGGGGGATCAACTTCTTCGACCGTGAGCAGTCGCTGGGTGCCTCGATGCCCTCGGGCGGCGGCCTCCGAACTCCAGGCGTCGCCTCCTCCGTCCCGGCGTGGCGTGAGGTACGGCTTGCCGTCCCCGATCCACGAGTCGTCGCTGCTCACGCTCATTCCTCTCCGTCGGCTGGCCTGTCTCAGAACCCTAATGCCCTGCGGCTCGAACCAGTACGGCCACCGTAAGGCTTGCCGCCTTAAGGCTTATGGCCTTATGGTCTCATGCAGGTCGACCCGCAAGGGGCAGGCCGCCGGAAGGCGCTCGTTCCGCGTGCCTTCGCGCACCTGAACGACATGTGTCCCGTCATCTAGCGGACCCCTACCGAAAGGAGCTCCACCCCATGAACGTCACCCGCCGCCCCGCCGCCAGCCTCGCCACCGAGCACTTCGACGCCGAGACGCTCGCCCTCCTGGAGGCGGTCGAGGTGCCGCTCCCGGCCTTCGCTGACCTGGACCTGGACGTCGCCTTCGGCACGCCGCTGGAGATGTACGAGGCCGGCCCCCTGCCCCACGAGCGGCTGGACGGCCTGGACATCACCGCCGCCATCGCCGCGATCGAGGCCCGCGAGAACCGGATGCTCGCTGCCCGCGACATCGCCGCCACCGACCCGACCGTCACCGCGCTCGTCTGTGAGCGCCTGGTCGACGTGCTCCTCCCCTACGCCGCGCAGCTGCGCATTACGCGGCGGCCGGCCGCTGCGGCGCACCTGCCGCTCGCGGCCTGATCCTCCCCGCACCACGCCGGGTCTTCGGACCCGGCTCCTTCACCCGGAACCGCCCTCTGGCGGCGCCGGATATGGGAGCCGAAAGCGGCCCCGACACCATCCGCCCGGACCTGAACGCGAAAGCGGGAGGGAAAGGCAGCGGCCGGTCTTTGAGAACTCAACAGCGTGATCCACCACCGCAGTCCTGGCCGTGACCACACCGGCCGGGGGTGAGTGGAAACCCGTCGTGTGGCGCCATTACCGCTGGTGATGGCAGTCGGCACGTGCGATGACCCGTCAGGCGCTGCAGTTTGGCGACCTGGTGGCGGTAACACCTGCCAGGTGCTCATTACTGATGGAGAGCCCGGAGGGCTGACATCCACACGACGTAAAAGAACGACGCGACACGCTCCCAGACCCTCGGAACCCGGTCCCAGCCGAGGCGAGGAGCCGCGTCGGGACTGAGGGAACCTCGTCCTCCCTCTCAGCACACAAGGCGAGCAGCGCGGCGGCAGAGGCCGCGCCCCCTGTATTGCAGCCTCGCGCTGCCCAGTCGCCCGCCGCCCGGCCTTCGGGTCGTTCGGTGGGCGGTGGAGAGCGCGGTGGACACCGGCTCTACCAACGCGACAGCCCCAGGGATGAGGCCCCCGGGGCTGTCCAGGACCTGTATGGAGGCCCTGATGCAGATCAGCATCGCACGGAACAACGGCGACTCCGACACGGACATGGACGAGGCCCTGCGCCGCGTCCGGCAGGGGAAGTGACCTCGGTGGACTGGCGCCACAACGCGGTCTGCCGCGAAGAGGACCCCGAGTTGTTCTTCCCCATCGGCAACACCGGCCCGGCGCTCCTGCAGATCGAGGAGGCCAAGGCGGTCTGCCGCCGCTGCCCGGTCATGGAGCACTGCCTCCAGTGGGCGCTGGAGGTCGGCCAGAACGACGGCGTGTGGGGCGGCCTCTCCGAGGACGAGCGCCGCGCGATGAAGCGGCGGGCGGCCCGCAACCGGGCCCGCAACGCCGCCTGATCCCCTCAACCGCTCCCGGAAGGAGGAGACATGAAGTTCCTCTACCTGCTCGGCATGGCAACCCCGCTCATCGTCATCGTCGCGGTGCTTCTGGCCCGCTGACTTCGCACTGCGTCCCGCGTTGCCCAGTCGCCACCGGCCCGAACGGTCCGGTGGCGGTGGTGAGCGCAGGAGCACTGGCTTCCCCCGCTCGCTCGGCCCCCGCGGCTGGAGAGCACCACCACCCCCCTTCCCTGGAGGACCTCATGATCAGCATCCCCGTGTTCCTGCTCGCCGGCGGCGCGACCTGGCTGTTCTGGCGGGCCGACATCCGCGCTGGCGTCATGCTCTCCGCGCTCATCTGCGGCTACGCCCTGGCCACCTCGCCGCTCTCCGGCGCGATCGACGGCCTCGGCAACGGCATCTCCGTGGCCGTGCAGAACGCCAGCAACGACCAGCCCGCCAGCAGCAGCCGGTGACCTGCCGCCTGCCCGTGGCCCCGGGCCCCGGCCCGGGACCCGCGGGGAGGTGACAGAGCCCCCGCCCGCACAGCCCCCCACCACAACAGGAAGGACAACCCGTTCATGAGTGACGGCGACAAGGTCGGCTCGAACCTCGGACAGCTCATCAAGCAGCTGGACGCCATCGAGTTCAAGACCGACCGCGACCTCTACAACTACGCCAAGATCCTGCGCGCCATCGGCTTCGAGCTGTACATGCGCGTGGGGATGGACGCCGACATGATCAGCGCGATCCTGTCCCAGTACAAGGGCAAGTGGTACACCTTCGGCCTCCAGAGCAAGATCAGGGGCAAGCTGGTCGGCGGCCACCTCAAGGCCGGCGCCGCCGCCGCGAAGGTGCTCGGGCTGTCCGGCGTGAAGATGTACGCCTCCTTCGTCAAGCATTTCATCAAGCCCGAGCAGGAGGCCGAGGCCGAGGCCCGCAAGGGCAAGGGCAAGTCGAAGCCCGGGTTCTCCATCGGCGACAAGCCGTCCGACGGTGCCGGGAAGCCCGGCGAAGGTGGGAGGGCCGCCTGATGGCACGCCGCTTCTCGAAGTCCAAGTCCATCGACACCCGCAGCGAGGACGAGCAGCAGCAGGATCGCTCCCGGCGGATCCGCATCATCGGGCCCTGGGCGATCACCGCCCTGGGGCCCGTCCTCGTGGAGGGCGGCCACCTGGCCGTCGCCGGGAACCCGGCCGCGCTCGCCTTGGCCACCCTGGGTATGGCGGGCACCGGCGCCGGCCTGTGCAAGTTCCTCGGTCACCTGGACAGCAAGGCCAAGCGGGACAAGGACACCGTCCGGCTGCACCAGGTCAACACCATCGCGGTCACCGCGGCCGCGACCCTCGGCACCATCACCGGCGTCGACACGGCCGCGACCGCCGGCGCCTGGGCGCTGGGCGGCATTGGCCTCTCCTTGGCGAACAACCTCTGGTCCAGCTTCCACAAGAAGGGATCCGAGAAGGGTGCCAGCAAGTGGGAGAAGCTCGAGGCCGAGATCGGCCTGGCCAAGCACGAGATCAAGGAGCCCAAGTCCAACGGCAAGGGCACGGTGATCGCGCAGGTGGAGGCCAAGGACGGGGCGACCGCGGACGACCTGGTCCGCAGGATCCCCGCCCTGGCCTCCGCCCTGAAGATCGGCAAGGGGCGCATCACCCACACCGTGGACGATGACGACTCCTCCCTGATCAGCATGCGCGTCCAGGTCGCCGACCTCCTCAAGGAGGGCTTCCCCTGGCGCGGCCCGTCCGCGTTCGGCGCGTCCATCGGCGACGTCCCGATCCGCACCGGCCGCTACGAGGACGGCGAAGACGTCTTGCTCAACCTCACCGGGATGCTCCGCGACCCGGGCCCGCTGTCCAACGGCAACGTCGAACACGCCATCGCGATGGGCGTGAACGGCGCGGGCAAGACCCAGGGCAACCAGCTCATCATCACCGAGTGCTGCACCCGCACCGAGGTCAGTGTGATCGCCATCGACTGCTCGAAGTTCCAGCAGGACTTCGGACACGTCCGGCACGGCATCGAGTGGCCGATCGACAAGAAGGACGCCGCGAGGCGGTTCTTCAAGCTCCTGCCCAACGCGATCGAGAAGCGTACCGACTTCCTCGCCGCCAAGGGGATGAGCAAGTGGGAGCCGGGCTGCGGCCTGAACTTCCTGGTGATCATCGGTGAAGAGGCCGCGGACTTCGCCGCCGATAACGAGCACTACCAGAAGATCCTGCGCACGGCGCGCGCCGCCGGCATCTGGATCCTGACCTCCATCCAGCGCGCCACGCACAACAACATGGACACCGACTCCCGCGCGAACAGCCCGGCCGGTCTGTGCTTCGGTCTCCGCGACGGCGCCGACGCGCAGTACTGCCTGCCGGATGAGGCGATCGACGCCGGTGCGTGGCCGCAGTGGGGCAACCGCAAGCCGGGTTACCACTATGCGGCGGGCCTGGGCATCCCGGAGGACCGGTGGCACATCACCGCCCGCACCGAGCTGGCCAGCAAGCGTGACCAGGCCGACGCCATCACGGCCGGGGCCGCGATCCGCACCCCGCTGGACACGATCACCGCTGAGGCGTTCGGCGACCTGTACGTCAACCGCACCACGTACGACGCCCCCCTGCTGCCCAAGGAGGAGGGAGAGGAGAACACCCCGCAGCAGGCGGCCCCGGCCTCCACCGTCACGGCGGCCGCCCCGGCCGCCCCGGCGGCGCCGGCCTACTCCGGCCCGCCGGACGAGGAGATGGACGACGTGGACGAGGAGACCATGGCGCGCGAGGTCGAGGAGCTCAACGAGATGCTGCAGAACGTGCTGGACGAGGACCCTGAGCCCGGCGAGTACGACCACCTGCGCATCGAGGACGAGCCCGAGCCCCCCGCCGACGACGCCCCGGTCTTCGAACTGGGCGGCGTGGAGAGCGAGAAGCTGACCAGCGACCAGGGTCGCCAGGCTCTGTACGAGCGGCTCGACCAGTGGGTTCGCGAGGGCAAAAACTCCTTCGCTCCACGCGAGGTCACCGACATCGTCATCAAGGTCAACCTCAGCGACACCAAGCGCTGGTTCTACCGCCAGCGCGATGCCCTCATCGAGGCCGGAGTGATCTCCGAGGACGAGTCCGACGAGGGCTTCGGCAAGTACGACATCCTCCGCTCGCCTCTCTCCTGAATCAACTGAGAGTGACCAAGGAGGAGTTCGCACGGTGCGCGGCTCCGCGCACCGTGCGCACCCGTCCCCGCCCCAGGTAGGGACCGCGCACCTTCACCGCGCACCGTCTGATGCGTACCCATTTGTCCTACGCGCACGGTGCGCGCCGCACCCCCGCGCACCTTACGGAAGGTAACCGATATGGCAGACCGCACCGAGGCGCCGCCGCCCTTCACCAAGGCCCAGAAGTGGGCCATCGGCGTCGCCGGAGTCTTCTTCGCCGGCCTCGCCGCCCTCGGCGGATATGGCTCCTTCGCCGCCGTCGACGCCGTCGCCAAGGACTACGGCTTCGGCACCCACTCCTGGATCGTCCCCACCGGCGTTGACCTGGGCATTCTCGCCCTTCTGGTGGTCGACCTGGTCCTGGAGCAGCTCGACATGCCCCTCGCCCCTTTGCGATGGCTCGCCTGGGCGTTCACAGCCGCAACAATCTGGTTCAACATGGCGGCCGTTGACGCCGATCTGCCCTGGCAGGACCGGGTGACCGGACAGGGCATGCACGCCGCGATGCCCCTGCTGTTCATCGCCTTCATGGAGGGCGTCAGGCACGCGGTGCGGCGCCGTACCGGCATGGTCTCCAACCGGCGTATGGACGGCATCCGGCTCAGCCGCTGGTTCCTGGACCCCATCGGCACCTTCGGGATCTGGCGCCGGATGGTCCTGTGGGAGGTCCGCTCCTACCGGACCGGCCTGGTCCTGGAGAGGCACCGCCGCAAGACCATCGGGGACCTCCGCAAGGAGTTCGGGCGAGGCTGGCGCCGCAAGGCCCCCGAAGAGAAGCTGTGGCCTCTGCGTGGCGGGATGCTGGACCTCGCTCTGGAGCTCACCGGGACCCCGGCGGGGACCACACCCGCCACCGCAGGGGACCACCCGGCGCTTCCGGCCCCCGCCCTGACCCCGGCGGTCCCCGCTTCCGGCGCGATGGCCCCCGAACTGGCCCCCGCGCCGGGGACCATGGTCCCCGCCCTGGCCCCCGCCCCGGCTCAGCCGGTCCCCGCCCCGGCGGGGACCGCAGCACTGCCCGGCCCCCTCACCAGCGAGGAGACCGGCTCCCGCACCGCCGGGACCGCCGCCGCACGCGCCCACACGCCGGGGACCGTCACTGTGAAGGTCCCCGCCGAACCCGCCACCGAGGGGGACCACCCCGCCCCGGCGGGGACCACCGACGGGGACCACGAGGACACGGAGGGGACCACCAGCGAGTCGGCGGCCCCCACCACCGGCCCCGGCCCCCAGCACGCGGACACCTTCGGACCCCTCCCCGAGGGCCGCACCCCCGAGACGGACTTCATTCAGGGGGCCAACGCCCGCGCCCGTGAGCACCAGGTCCCGCCCGCGCGCCCGGACATCGACGACATCAAGCTCGCCGAAGCCCGGGACCTCGCGCGCGGCATCATCCGCGCCGGGTCCGGCAAGGTCTCGCGTCGCTCGCTCAAGGCCGCCGGCCTTCCCGGCAAGACCGAGACGCTCCAGGCGATCGCCGATCTGCTCAACGAGGAGATCGCCAACGGCGAGCTCGTCCTGGAAGAGACCGCGTAGCGCCCGATGGCGCATAAGGAAGAAGAGGAGAGCGCCGTGGAGTTCACGTTCGACTTCACCGAGCAGCCGGCCGAGCCGATCGAGCTGCCTGCGGCCGAACCCGGCCACCCGCCGACGATCTTGTCCCGCAGCGAACCGCTGCTGCCCACCCGGTACGGACGCGCCGCGGACTGAGCGTCGCTTCGACGGCTCCACTGGCCCCCGAGATGAATCAAGCACCTCGGGGGCCGGTGAAGAGGCCGAAGCCTCCCCGGGCGATCTCACGCCAAATGACATTCGCCCGAGCTCCCCAAGCAGAGGAGAGACCCCATCATGCCGTCATACGGCGAGCAGCCCCAGCCCACCTACTACCCCGAGCCGCTGCCGCCCCAGTACGGACAGCAGCCCGTCCCCGCGTACGGCCAGCACGTCATCCCGCTCCCCCAGGGCGCGGTCGTCTACCCGCCGACCGCCGGCCTGGACGGCGTCGTGGTGATGCCCGGCCCGAACGGCCACCCGGTCGCCTACTACACGGCGCCGCCCGCCCCGGCCCCGCAGCCCTACGTCTCCCCGCTCCTGGTGAAGGCCGCGCTGGTCGCGGTCATCGTCGGCATCGCCGGGGTCGGCATCTACTTCCTGGCCGCCGCCATCCTCGAGCTCGCCAAGGCGCTCGCCATCATCGCCGGCGTCGCCCTGGTCGGCTTCGTCCTGCTGAAGATGCTCGCCACCGGCCCCGGCCGGGGCGGCGGCTCGATCAACGTCAACGCCCGGGGCCGCGCCAAGGTGCAGGTCCACACCGGCCGCGGGCACAACCGTGGCCGCCGCCGCTGAAGCTGCGTCCCCGCCGGCCGTCCGGGACGTCGACATCTACGCCGACCCCACCGGCGCCCTCCCCGTACACCGCTGGAGGCAGGCCCCGAAAGGGCTCGCGACCAGACGGCAACTCAGGGAGCGACGCTTACGGCCCGGCGGCCAGGACCCGGTCGCCGTCATCGAGTGCCGGGGCGGCAAGCGCATGGCCTACCTGTACGAGATCGCCAAGGCCAAGCCGATACGGCCGATGACCTTCGCCAAGGAAGTCGCGCTCGACAAGGCGATGGCCGCCCGGCAGACCTGCCCGAAGTGCTCGCGCCGGTACTACCACTGCCTCCCTTTACGCACCCTCGGCTCGTGCCTGGAGTGCTACGACGGCACCCCGGCCGCGCCCGGCAGCTACATGCACTCCAGCAGCGGCCACCTGGCCGCCGCCGCATGACCGTTCACCCCTGACGGCTGCCTGATCCACCCGTACCGCGCCATGCGGCCCGGGTGGTGACGGGGAGCCGGGCAGACCAGCCCCTCGCACACGACCTTGTCCCCTGTGCCTGGGAGAGCCCACCCCCGATGGCGGAGAAGCCGCCCGCCGTGATCGGCGTCCTGACCGAACCCGCACCGCCCACCTGGTGGAAGGCCCACCGCCACCAGGGCGCACTGATCGCCGGGATCTTCCTCGGCTGGCAGCTGTGCGGGGCGAGCAGCGGCGCCGCCAACCACGACCAGCACGGCCCTGCCCGCCCCGCCCACAGCGTCACCCCGTCCGCGACGCCGTCGACCACCGCGAAGGAGAACCACCGGTGACCGAGCCCCACAAGCCCGACCCCGCAGTCCCGCCGCTGACGACCATCGATGACAGCCAGCGCATCCCCCGCCCCCGGCAGCCGGCCGCGCCACAGACCGAGCCGATCCGCACCACCGCCGACGTTCCGCCCGGCGCCATCGCCGCCTTCGCCGTCGTCGGCATCATCGCGGTGATCCTCACCCTCAAGTGGGGCGTGCCGAAGGTGATCGACTGGTCCCACCACCAGGACTGGTCCTGGTTCACCCAGTCGACCGCCACCATCGCCGACCCCGTCCACGCCTACCTGACCGCGCACACCGCCGGCCTCCCGCTGACGGCCTCCAGCGCGTTCGTCATCTGGCAGGGCGTCGGCATCGCCTCCCTGGCCCTGGCCTGGTTCACCGGCGCGGTCGGGGCCCGGCTGACCTGGATCGCGCACGGCGTCTGCTCGGTGCTGATGGTGTGGGACGCCTCCCCCGCCGCAGGCCGCCCCGTCGCCACCGCCCTGGCCGTCCTCGCCTGGACCATCGGCTCCTTCTTCGCGCTGCGCGGCCTGTCCCTGCGTCCGCTCATCAACATCCACATCCACAACCACAACCACCCCGCCCGCTGACGCTCTGGCGGCTGCCTGATCCACCCGCCCCGCCACCGCGCGGGCCGGGTGGTGACGGGGAGCCGGACAGCGTGCCCGGCCGGAAAAGGGGAGGCGGCCATGACCGTCAGCACCGAGCCCGCCATGACGGACAAGAACCTGGACGCGGCCTGCTCCGCCGTCACCACGGAGATCGGCCGCACCGACAACAAGGCGTCCCTGCTGCTCGCGTTCGACGGCGCGGTCCTCGCCGGACTCGCCAGCCTCGCCGACAAGAAGCTGCCGCTGCCCGCCCAGCTCATCGGCGGCGCCGCCGGCCTCACGCTCGCGGCCGCCTCCGTGCTGCTGCTCCTGGTCGTGCGGCCCAACCTCGGAGGCCGCACCCCGGCACCCGGCTCGTTCCCGCACTGGGCGCAGCTGGACGCGGACGCCATCCGGGCCTCCATGGACACCGACACCCGCGCCGCCCGCATCAAGATCCTGGCCACCATCGCGGTCGCCAAGTACCAGCGCCTGGCCCGCGCGGTCGACACGATCCTCGCCGCGCTCGCCCTGCTCCTGGTCGCCGCCGTCCTCGCGGTCACCGGATGAACAGCTGGCCGTACGCGCTCGCCCTGGTCCTCATCGCCTTGGCGGCCACCGTCGCCGCCCGGCACGCCCACCGCACCGACACCGCCAAGGAGTAGCCCCCATGGCCCTCACCCTTTTCACCCGCCGCCCCGAGCCCGTCGAACCGCCGGCCCCCGAGCCGTGGCCCGAGATCGGCGAGACCTGGAAGCCCGAAGGCGTCACCATCGCCCAGCGGTACTACAACCAGGCGCACGCGGTCGTCCTCGTCTACACCACCGACGACGGCCCCCACGGCACCTACTACTCGATCGCCTGCCTCGGCTGCCACTACGCCACCGCGAGAGACGGGAAGCGCACCTACAACACGCGCTACAACCTCGCCGACGCCGCGAAGGTCGCCAACGAACACGCCACGACCTGCCGGGCGCTGCCCCGCGACATCCCCGCCCGCCCGGACGACGACACCGTCCGCGAGCGGCTGCACACCTGGGTCGGCAACGCCCGCCGCCGGGACGAGGACATGCAGCTGTGGCTGTGCGACCTGGACCTGCTCCGCCTCACCCTCCAGCGCTCCAACGACTGGATCGTGGGCGCGCTCAAGCAGCTGGCCGTCGACCAGCCGGAGATCCTGCGCATCGAGCGCAGCCAGTACAGCGACCACATCTCGTACTACGCACGCCGCCTCCCGGAGAACTGACCGGCGCTCTCCGTGCGCCCCCGGCCCGCCGGCCTCCCTGGCGGCCGGGGTCGCGCGGTGTCCGCCCGGTCAGCCGAGACCGGACGACCGGCCCTCCCTCGGAGGTCACCGTGTCCCTCGCCCGCCGCTCCCTCATGGAAGTCGCTGCCGTCCGCTTCGGCTGGCGCCGCGCCTACGCCGACACCACCGCCGTCGACGAGCTGCTCACCGAGCAGAGCGAGACCGCGTACACCGAGGCCGCCGACCACGCGGCCCTCGCCACCGCGAAGAACACCGACGCCCTGCACGTGCAGCCCTGCGTCCTGGACGTCCGCGGCCGCGTCCTCGCCGACGTCCTCTACCTCGAGGGCCTGCTGGTCGGCGCCCGCAACCGGGGCCTGCCCCCAGAGCTCATCGAGCGCCTGGAGGACGCCGTCGACCACGGCCACGAGATGACCGTGCTGCTCGCCGAGACCGTCCGCACCACCGCCGCACTCCACGCGGCCAGTTGAGCGCCCGGGGCAGCCGCAGGCATCGAACCCGGCCGCCCCGGAGCAACGCCCCCTCCCCTCCCAGAGCGCACTGACAGAAGAAGGAGCCCCAACATCATGACCGCAACCCTGCGTCAGACGGCCAACACCGTCGCCAACTCGACGATCGAAGGCGCGAGCATGGCGTCCGCGCTGATCGGCGGCGCGGTCGGCGCCTACCTCGGCTACCAGCTCGCCCCCACCGGCTGGACGGACGGAACCCGCATCCTGTTCGCCGGAGCGGTCGCCGTCGTCGGGGCCGTCGCCATCGACGGGCTCGCCGAACTCGTCCTCGCCCCGATGCGCCGGCTGATGCGGACCCGCAGCCCGCTGTCCTCCACTCGCCGGTCGGCCCCGGCCCCGGCCGCCACGCTGGAGGAGGCCCTCTTACAGGTCATCACCGCGACCGAGGAGGACGCCGCACACCGCGCCGCCAGCGCCGCCTTCCGCATCGACAACGGCGACGACTTCCTGCGGGACGAGGACCGGTGGCGCGGCTACGAGGACGGCGAAGCGTCCTTCTACCTCGCCCCCGGCGTCTGGCTCCACCACCGCAGCGAGCTGGGCAAGTACGGCCGCGAGCACCGCTTCACGCTGCTGACCGGCGACGGCGAGCAGCCGGTGACCATCACCGGCATGGAGCAGATTCGCCACCACCTCGCCGCCCGCGCCGCCGGCCTTCCGGCCGTCCCGGCGGCCGTCGACAGCGGGGACGCAGACGAGCACAAGGTCTCGATCACCGAGCTGGACAACCACCTCAAGGCCCTCGAAGCCTGACGGGCTACCCGTTCCGCCCCGGCCCCACGTGACCGGGGCGGTGCGGTGGCCCCTCAGCCCCTCGAACCGGAAGGCCCTCCCGCATGTCGCAGCCCACTCAGATCACCGTTATCCGCGACGGCCTGTTCACTTCCCGCAGCCTGACCGCCGACATCAACGACACCGTCACCACCGCGCAGCGCCTAGTGAAGGAGCACTTCGGCCGGCGCCCGCTGACCGCCGTGGAAGTGGTGGTCACCTCCCCCAAGAAGATCCCCGCCCTCGCCGCCACGGCGCAGGGCGCAGCCGCGGGCATCCCGGAGAAGGTCTACGCGGAGAAGCTCCTCAGCTTCACCGCCAAGCCCCATGACCTGTACTCCGTCACCGTGATCGCCCCGAAGAACACGATCCGCGTCCTGATCAACGCCAAGCGGCTGCGCCGCCGCCCGCGCGAGATCGGCGCGACGCTGGTCTGGGCGTTCGTGGAGGTCGACCAGCTGTGCCGCAAGGGCTCGCTGGAGCGGCGCATCGCCCTGACCCGGCACGAGATGGGCACCCACGTCCTGTCCAAGGGCAAGGTCCGCAGCCTGTACCGGGTCGAAGCGGAGATGGAGGCCCAAGCCGAGAAGGCCACCGGGCAGATCGTCGGGAAGGTCATCCGGCAGAACCGGCAGGCCGAAGCCGCCGCCGCCCGCGAGGACACAGCGGCCGCGAACCGCTGACCCCTACCGCGCCAGCGCGGCGTTCCTCCGTGCCGCCCCGGCCCTTCCCGGCCGGGGCGGTCGCGGTGTTCCGCCACGACCAGCGACAGGAAGGAGAGGGCGTCATGCCGCACCTGGAGTTCTACGAGGTTGACGTCCCGATACACGACAGCAGCCGGGCCCAGCACGGTGTGTGTGACTGACGCCTCAGTTAGCCGATGCGCACTTCAGTTGGCCGCTTTGACCCTCAGTGCCGATGTGCTGGGTGTGTGTCGCTTCGGGGATCTTCACTGCCTCGTCGTTGATCCTCGGTGTGCCGCTCCGTACGCTCTACTTTCACAAGCTCCGGGAGCTTCCCGGGTGGTGAACTCACCTGAAGGCGAGGGGCTTTGGGGACCCAGGAACACCAAGAACGCATCCTCGGCGGCCGCTATCGGCTCCTCCAGGAGCTCGGAAGCGGTGGCTTCGGGCGAGTCTGGCGGGCGCACGACGAAGCCCTGGATGTGGACGTGGCGGTCAAGGAAGTGCGGCTGCCGCAGCCGTCGGGATCCCAACACGAGCACCACAAGCACGTGGTCCGGGCCGCACGTGAAGCCCGCAACGCTGCCAAGCTGCGCGACCATCCCCACATCGTCGCCGTCCACGACGTGGTGATCGAGGACGGCAGCCCCTGGATAGTGATGCGTCTTGTCGACGGCTGCTCCCTGGGCGAGCGCCTGCGCGCCGACGGTCCACTCGCCGCCCCGCAGGTAGCCGAGGTGGCCGTCGCGCTGCTGAAGGCGCTAAAGGCTGCCCATGAGGCCGGCGTCGTGCATCGCGACCTCAAGCCCGCCAATGTGATGCTGGCTGCAGACGATCACGTTCTACTCACCGATTTCGGCATCGCCGTACACGAGACCGACACCAGAGGTCTCACCGAGACCGGAACGGTCATCGGCTCGGTCGAGTACATGGCTCCGGAGCGTCTCAAGGGTGTCAAGGAGCATGGTTCAGGGGATCTCTTCTCGCTGGGGGCAACCCTGTACGAGATGGTGGAGGGAGTGTCTCCCTTCCGGCGGGACACCCTGACCGCCACCGCAGCCGCAGTGGCGGTGTACGACCCACCGCCGCCGAAGCGGGCGGATCCTGCGCTAGCACGGTTGATCACCGCTCTGCTCGCCAAGGAGCCTGAGGACCGCCCGACCATCGACAGCGCCCTGGCTATGCTCCGCACCGCCACCGCCGGCCCCACACCAAGGCGGCGCGCTCCCAAGAGTCAACCGCTGGTCGGTACGTTCGCGGAATCGCTGCCCAGGCTGCCTGACCAACCGGCAGCGGAAGGGCGTATCTGGCGGCTGATTGCCACACTCCTGTGCACCGTGACCGCTGTCGTACTCGCCGCCATGGATCACTACCACGGCGTCGAAGTTGGAATGATCGTAGACGAGCCGGGTCTACTCCTCCTGTACAGCCTCACCACGGCCGCCTGTGTCAGCCTTGCGGCGACACTCTTCTTGTGGAGAGGGCAGCCAACCTACGGGATCAGCCCCAGACTCAGAGTCGGCCTCTTCATCCTCGCCCTCCTGCTCCTGCTCGGGCAGAGAACCAGCGGTTTGTGGTGAGCGAGTCCAGCCGTCCCTACCTCACGGATCCCTGCTGGCATTCTCCCAGCTTGACCTGCGGCCAACTGTGACGCTCAGAGTGGCCAACTGGCCTGCTCAGTCACATGTGCACCTCTTCACCGGCAAGGCGTCCTCGGTCGACGAGGCCCTGGCCCGCGCCCACCAGGTCTACGACGCGGCGAATGCCGCGCGGCAGGCCGGACTCGAAATCCCCGGACAGCAGGACGGGGGCTGGGGAGCGCGCGGTGTCCGCGACGGCTGGGAGCTGGACTGGGCGGCGGCGAAGGCCGGCCGCTGGTCCAACCCAGACAGCTGGACCCGCACGAAACCCTACGAGCTGTAGATACGCCCCGAGGCAGGCGCACCAGGTGTGGAAACCGTCGCCTGCCTCGGGCCACCCATCCCGTACAAGACGAGAGGGAGAGACCAGTATGGCCTCCACCGTGCGCGTACAGGCCCCGCTCGGGCAACGCGCTCTCATCATCACCACGCTCGCTGTGCCGCTCACCGGCTGGACCGTGCATGCGCTCGCGCTGCACCGGAAGCTGTCCGCCGCCCGCCGCGACCCGCTCACCGGTTTGCTCGGACGCGACGGGTACACCGCCAAGGCCCGGCAGATCACCGACCGGTATGGCGACAACGCCCTGGTGGCCCTGGTGGACCTGGACCACTTCAAGGCGATCAACGACGGACCCGGCGGGCACGCTGCCGGCGACCGCGTCCTGGCCGCGACCGCGCAGCGCCTCACGGCCTGGGCAGGCCGCCGCGGGGCGGTCGGCCGGCTCGGGGGCGACGAGTTCGCCGTCGCGGTCCGGATCGGAGCCGCCCGCCGCGAGATCCGTCTCGCCCAGCTCACGCAGTTGCTCGCGCAGCCCGTTGAGGTCGACGACGGCGCCCTGGTCGACGTCGCCGCGTCGATCGGCGCTGCTTCCCCCGGCGTCCTCGGTACGAAGGACCCGGGCCTGCTTCTGCGAGCCGCCGACGCTGCGATGTACGCGGGCAAGCACACCGGCCGCGCCGTCCTCGCCGGACCGCAGCACGCCGCCGTGCCATCCATCAACGGCCGCCGCGCCGGACGGCCGGGCACCCACTCCCTGGGACAGGCGGCATGAACGAGACCAACACCGCCGACCCGGGCACCTGGATCCGGGGCATCACGATCCGCCAGCCCTGGACGACCTGCATCCTCGCCGGGAAGAACGTGGAGAACCGCCCAGCCCCCTGGTCCTGGCGCGGCTGGCTGCTGCTGCACGCCGGAGCAGCCACCGAGCGAGCCCCGATGCACGACCCGCTGGTCGCCACCGCGATCCGCGACCGCGCCCTGCACACCCGGGCCGTCATCGGCGTCGCCCGCCTCACCGACTGCCACCACGACGCCGCCGGCACCGCCCCCTGCTCGAAGTGGGCGCAGCCCGACGCGTTCCACCTCGTCCTCGCCGACATCCAGGAGCTCGCGCTCCCCATCCCGTGGCTCAACGGCCAGCTCGGACCGTGGCGCCCGCCCCAGGACCTCGTGGACCAGGTCCTCCTCCAGCTCCCCCACCTCGCTCCGGAGGGCACCTCATGAGCGGCAACCGCACCTGCGTCCCGCAGCCGCCGACGTTCATCGCGGCCGACGACCGGATCCCCTTCCCCCACACCGACCAGGCCCTGCGCTGCCGCACAGAGCCCGGCCTGTTCTCGATCGAGGACATCCACAACACCGACGAAGACCCCCGCGCCCGTGACAAGACGCTCATCAAGGCCAAGCACGCCTGCTCCGGCTGCCCGATCGTCAAGGACTGCCTGAAGTGGGCGCTGGCCAACCCCGACCTGACGAAGACCGGGGTGTGGGCGGCCACCACCGCCCGCGACCGCACGCAGCTGCGCAAGCAGCTCACCGCGCGCCTCGGGGACGACTGGGTCGGCGTCGTCGCCGAACAGGACCGCCGCCGACGTGAGCGGCGGCGCGCGGCGCGCGTCGTCCCGCCGACCCTCGGCGAACTGGCCCTCGCCCGACTCGAGCTGGAGGGCATCCCCACCCGGCCCGCGCCGTACAACCGCTGGAAGGAACCGATCACCGCGGCGCAGGCGGCGTCCAACCGGCGCGTGCTGGAGCTGGTCGCCAGCGGCAAGGCGGCCTGACCGTGTTCACCGACTGGACCGAAGCCCTCGAGGCCGAAGCACTGCCCCTGGACCCGAACCCGGCGCAGCAGCTCGCCGCCGCGGCCCGGGCCACCGCCCGCAGCTCCCGCAACAAGGACGACATGGCGCTGCTCCTGGACGTCCTCGGGCTGCCCACCGACACCGACACCCTCACCGCCCTGCTCCCCCTCATCCCGGAAACCGGAGACGCACCCACCATGACGAACACCCCCGCCGCCCCGGCCCTGTCCGCGCACGAGGCCATGGCGATCTCCATGCACAACAACGGCGACAGCGAGCAGGCCATCCGCGAGGCCACCGGCCTGAGCGAGACCGAGCTCAGCGACCTCATTGCGGACCGGGTCCTCGGACTGCCCCGCGCGGCCGCCGCCCCGGCCATCGACGTCCCGGCCATCCCGCTGGCCGTCCCCAACGAGATGCAGAAGCTGCTCGACTGGGCGGCCGCGCACCCGGCCGCCTCGGTCCGCAGCCGCGCCGCCCGCATCACCGCCGACCTCTCCGAGCTGACCGATCGCCGCGACAGCGAGGCCGCACAGCGCGAGGCCGAAGAGAAGGTCGCCAAGGCACGCGCCGAACTGGAGAAGGCGCAGGAGGAGCTGCGCACTGTGAAGGCCAGCACCCGCACCACGGCGGCCGCCACCGCGCCCACCCCGATCCGGGCGGGCCTGGGCAGCGGCCGCACCCGGGAGGAGCTCGCCGCCATCAGGACGTGGGCGCGCGAGCACGGCCACCAGGTCGCCGACCAGGGCATGGTGCCCAAGCGGATCGTGGAGGCGTACGACGCCGCCCACCAGGCGCCGGTCCGGAAGGCCGGCTGACCCGTGGACACCGACCCGATAGCCCTGGACGGCTTCCTGGACGAAGAGACCGTGCCCGGCGACCTGCACGGCAGCACGGCACGGTTCCGGCTCACCGTCTCCCCGACGGACGAGCGCACGGACGAGATGATCCTGCCGTGCAGCGTCGCCGACCCGGAGCTGGCGCACGCGGTCATCCACGACCTGGTCCCCGGCGACAAGCTCCGCGTCACCGGCTACCTCCGGCTCCCTCGCACGCCGGACGAGCCGATGTGGCTGGCCGTCAACACGCTCGCCGTGCTGGAGACCGCGCCGCAGCTGTCCGACCCGGCCGCCGTCGCCACGGCGGTCATCCATCGGTACGGGCCGTACGTCTGCTGGTTCGACGCCGACACCACCGACGTGGAGGTGTTCACTGAGACCGGCGACTGGGTCGGCACCGCACCCGAGCCGAACGACCTGGGCGAACTGTTCGAAGCCTTCGAGCACCGCCAGGCCGCCGACGGCGAGTGAGCCGCCGTGCCCATCCGTCCCGAGAACCTGCACCGGTACCCGCGCGACTGGAACGAGATCAGCGCGCGGATCCGGTTCGAGCGGGCAGGCGGCCGCTGCGAGTGCACGGGCCACTGCGGCCTGACGCACCCCGGGCGGCCGCTGCCCGGCCCTCCACGAGCAGATTCACCCCGACACCGGCTCCGTGGTCGGCCTCACCACCGCCCACCTCAACCACACCCCCGAAGACATGCGAGATGTTGGTGAGTCCGGCTATCAGAAGTTGTGGAATGGTCCTCCATCCCATGAAGATCCACGGACTTCACTTGGCTCCCAGTCCGCGTAGAAGTCGGTTGGTGGCTCATCCAGCTTGACCTCCTCCGCAAGCCCCCCCAGCTCTTCAAGTTCCTCGTGCTCGACACACAGGTCGCAGGCTGGGCAGGTGAAGACGAACGGGGTGAACATGACCGCCCACTCATCCTCGTCCACGTGCGTGTCACCACTAAGCCAGCCCTGCGAGTCGCATGCCGGGCAGGTGGCGGGCTCGTCGTGTTCGATGTAGCCGGGAGGAGAGACTCGTGCAATCGTGCCGAGGACGAGCTCGCGTTCCTTCTGGGGCAAGTGGCCGTAACGTTCAGAGAAGACATCCTTGGCCCGAGCAAGTTTGCTCTCCAGCCGGACACGGACAGCTTCCACGTTCTCTTCGAGAAGCCGGTCGTGCAGGGACTCGTAACGGCCCCAGTAGGAAGTGTCGATCTTGAGCTCGACGAGCAAGGGGTCGATCAGCCGGAGACACGTGGTGAAGACGGCATTGACCTCTGACCGGTCGTACATGCCACTGTGTGCGACGCCGTTACGAGCATTGGCTAGCGGTCCAAGCGCCCGCTGATCGACCGGCA
Organism: Streptomyces sp. NPDC044571; assembly: GCF_040647115.1. NCBI lineage: Bacteria > Bacillati > Actinomycetota > Actinomycetes > Kitasatosporales > Streptomycetaceae > Streptomyces > Streptomyces sp. NPDC044571. The sequence continues at coordinate 44,033 of NZ_JBEZBN010000018.1, read as the reverse complement.
TCTTCTTCCGCAAGATCTTCTGCGCTCGGGCATGGGCTTCGGCCAAGCCGATGGTCTTGACCTGCTCCGCGGGAACCGAAGCGTGTGCCCCGTGACCCGTCGCGTGCAGCAAGGAGTTGAAATCCTTGCCCTCCACTACGAGAGCCGGGTGCAGGCTGGCCAGGTATGACTTGAGGAGATGCTCGGCAGCGATTCCGGCGTGGTGGACCGCCAGGTCATGAGACGACGGGCCTTCGGCGAGCGCGGCGAAGGCCGCGATCATCCATTTGCGCGAAGAGAGCTTGAGTCGTTCAGAGTCCATGGCCAGGACACTAGGCGGCTGGAGCAAACCCATTGTCGGAATTTCGGTGGCGCTCAGTAGTGCCACCGGCGACATGTCCGCTTCTGCCCCAGCGCCGAGCAGGTCGAGGTCTCAACGGCAGCCGTTCTCGCAGTCCGGACCGTGTTCGGGCAGGAGAACCAGGCCGCAGTCGAGAACCTCCTCGCCGCCTGCCAGCTCTGCCACCTGCGCATCGACCACGGACACCACCGGATCACCCGCTCGATCACCCTCGCCGCCCGCGCGGCCGCCGCCGGTCAACTCGGACTCCTCCCCGAGACCGCGCTCACCCGCACCGAGCCGCCCACCCCGCCGCGCCCCACCCGGAGCCGAGCCCCCGCGGCCGCGCTCCACCAACTGCCCTTCCCGGAACTCGAACAGGAGACGAAGCCCATGGCCCGCATCAGCGTGAAGATCGCCCCGCTCCACCCCGACGGAACCGAGTGCACCCACGCGGTCCGGCCCTCCGGCAAGCCCCGCGACCCCGACTCCGGCTGCACCGGGCGCCGCCACTACGCCGTGGTGTGCAGCGCCTGCGGCCCGGTCGATGATCCGCGCAACCTGCGGGTCCTCGCCGAACCGGCGCAGAGCGCACACCGCGACAGTCACAAGACCGCGCTCACCCAGGCCACCCGCTGACCCGGCAACGAACTGCGCTCCTGAGCACACGAAGCGGCCCCCGCTGTCCGGACCTCGATCCGGGCGGCGGGGGCCGCTTTTTGCGTTTCTGGAGCGGTCAGCTCTTGGTTGGTTTTACGGCCGAGGTCTCGGACGCTCTGAGGTCTCGGACGAGGCGGCGGTACTTGTCGTGGTCGTAGCCGCGGTCACCGAGTACGACGTTGGGGCGGCGCCGGGGTCGGCCTCTCTTGCCCCGGACGGGCGGCACTGCCTGGAGCAGTGGGATGAGTTGGGTGACGTCGTTGCGGTTGCCGCCGGTCAGGGTGACGGCGAGCGGTATGCCGGTGGCGTCGGTGATCAGGTGGTGCTTGCTGCCCGTCCTGCCCCGGTCGACGGGGCTTCGTCCCGTCATGGAGCTCCTTTTAACGCCCGGCTGTGGGAGTCGTCGACCGCCGCACAGGAGAAGTGCAGGGCGTCCGCGCTGCGGAGCTTGGCCAAGGGCACTTCGTGGAGCCGGGGCCACACGCCAGCCTCAGTCCACTCAGCCAGCCGCCGCCAGCACGTCATGCCCGAACCGAAGCCCAGCTCCTGCGGCAGATGCCCAGGCCATCCCGGTATGCAGCACAAACAAGATGCCCTGGAACACCAGCCGGTCCGGATGCCGCTTCCGCCCCGGATGCCGGATCCGACGCTCCACCTTCGGCAGCAGCGGCTCGATCACCGCCCACAACTCGTCATCGATTTCCCACGGCTTCGGCCGAGCCACCCCACACTCCGATCAACGCTCCCGGGGTGATCCAACCACCTCGAAGATCATTTCGTTAGAAGTTCTTAGGCAGGGCCGGCCCTCCGGGCCGCCGCACACGGCCCTCGGCCCTGGGCCGGCCACCAGCCCCCGCCCGGAACGGTGAACGGCCCGGCCTCGTGGACCTCTCCGGGACATCCGCCGCTCCGCATGACCGGCACGTCTTCGAGGAATCCAGGACGAAAGCGCCATGGAGGGCACGCGGACCCGCTGGCTGGACGTCATCTCAATGAGACGCACGGGCAAAAAGGGCGCGGAGCGGCGGATGTTGCCATCCCTGTGGCGGGTGTTGCTGTTGTGCTCTACCCGCCCCCTGACCAGGGGGGCCGTCGAATGTGTTCCTGTTGGCGTGTGCTTACAGTGCAGAGCAAGCCACATTCCGTGGTGGGGGAGGGCCCACTCGCCGAGTTCTGGCCGTTCGCGGCGAGCGGGCCCGGGGTCTGGACTTGGGAGGTCCCGATGACCCTTGCCGTCATTGTCGTGCTGGCCCTGGGGGGATTTGCAACCTGGGTCGCCTACCACGACGAGAAGAAGGGCGCCGCCATCCTGGTAGGCGTCGCGGTTATAGGGCTGCTGTACGTGGTCCTCGGGCCGGAGCTCACCGCCGATGATGTGCAGGTACCGACGACGCATCAGAGCCCGGCCGGTACCCCGTCGATGCCCGGGAACGCCCCGCCGGGCCACTGAGAGGAAGACGCCTGCGGTCCCCGTCGAGGAGGCCGGGCGCAACCCGGTCCCGCATTTGACGGAGCCGCAGTAGACGGCGCTTGACCCGCACGAGCCGAGGCTGTCAGGACTGTTCAACAGTCCTGACAGCCTGTAGGACCACCCAGGACCCCCCTAGTGCGATTGCCCGCACGCTAGGTTCACTAGACGGAAGGCCGAACGACTGGGTTCGGTGAGTAAACGCCTCGGTTGGATGAGAGCGGTCACGGGACACCTCCACGGTTGACGGGTCGCCTCAAGGGAGTCTGAGGCGGTCAGGGTGCTAACGCCGTTAGCACCCCTGCAAGAACTAACGTTGAAACTAGGCAAAACGCCTCTTCCGTGTGGCCTCCTCCTCACTTCGCGGCAGTATGCTGCCGTCCATGGCATCTCCCACCTCGGGGGGTGAGCGGGAGAAGCTCGTCTCCAAGCTGCCCGCTCACCTCCAGCAAGCACTCAAGGTCCGTGCGGCGCAGCTCCAGACCGACATGCAGGACGCCGTGGCCAACGGCATCCAGGCGTGGCGGGATTGCACGGACGAACTCCCCACCGTCAACACCGCCGGCGCCGATTCGTTCGGCACCTACCTTCCCGAAGGCCTCTATGAGGACTTCAAGGCGGACTGCCGCGGGCGCGGCGTTTCCTACATCCAGGGCCTCGCCCAGTCTGTTGTCCTCTGGCTGGCCGATAACCCGGCAGCCAGCCGGGGAACCACCCGTCGGATCATCGTCTGCAACCAGAAGGGCGGAGTCGGTAAGACGGCAGTCTCCGCCGGCCTTGCCCAGGCTCTCGCGGAAGATCCGACCTCCATCGGCGCCGCCGCTGACGCGGCCAACAGCGGCCTTCGCGTTCTGCTAGTCGACTACGACCCGCAGGGCCATCTCACCCACCAGCTCGGCCTCACCGCCATCCCGGCGGGCGAGGAGAGTCTCATCACGCACATGCTGCACCGCGAGCAGGCCAAGCAGTCGCTGCTCGACCTGACCATCCCCATAAGCGGTGACCGCTTCGACGGCCGTCTGCGGATCCTCCCCGCAGCATTCGACGCGTTCCTCCTCGACTCAGGGCTCACCGTCTTCCGCGGGCCCCGCCACGCCGCACTAGAGCGCGCACTAGCCCCCCTCGAAGAGCACTTCGACGTCATCGTCGTGGACTCACCCCCCAGCCTCGGCCTCGCCATGGACGCCGCACTCACCTACGGGCGCCAGCGCCACGACGAGAAGCCCGGCTCCTCCGGACTCGTCATCCCCGTGGAGGCCGAAGACACCTCCGCCCAGGCATACGGCATGCTCATCCAGCAGATCGACTCCCTCTCCCGGGACTTCGACATCGTCATCAACCAGCTCGGCCTCGTCGTCAACAAGTTCGACAGCCGCCGCGGCTACATCGCCACCTCCTCCCTCGACAAATGGAAGTCCCTCGGCACTCCACCGGTCCTCGCTGTCGTGCCCGACGTCAAGGAACAGCGCGAAGCCGTCCGCAAGCAGCGCCCCCTCCTGGACTACGCGCCGGACTGCGAGCAGTCCCACCAGATGAGGAAGATCGCCCGAGGAGTGAAAGCCGCATGAGTAAGGCAGACATGCTCGGGGACTCCCCCACCTTCAACGCGGTCGCCCAGCCGATGAGCAGCCGCGCCGCATCCTTCGCGCGCTTCTCCGGCCAGGACACCCCTTCGACGGTGCCCGCCTCGTCCAGCCACACGGGAACCCTCCGCGTAGCCCTGAGCGCACTCGCCCACAACCCCTACAACCCTCGCGAGGAACTCAAGGCCGTCGACGAACTCGCAGACAGCCTCACCGCCCGAGGGGTCATCCAGCCGCTCGCCATCGTCACTCGCCAAGCCTTCCTCGCCGCCCACCCCAGCCACGAAGACCAGATCGGTGACGCGGCATACGTAGTCGTCGACGGCAACCGGCGACTCGCAGCCGCCAAGCTCGCCGGCCTCGACGACCTCCCCATCCATCTGGACGACTCCCTCGCGCAAGACGCCGACACTCTTCTCGAAACCGCCCTCACCGCCGCGATCCAGCACGAGAACCTCGAACCCCTGGAAGAAGCCAAAGCGCTCGAACGGCTCGTCCACGTCCACGGATCCCAGCGCGCTGTCGCTCGGGCCCTAGGGAAGTCCAGTCCGTGGGTGACACAGCGCATTGCCCTTCTCAAGCTCACCCCCGAACTCCAGCAGCAGGTCGAAGACCGCAGCCTGCCGGTGGAGATCGCCCGCAACGTCGGGCAGCTGCCAGCACAACAGCAGCAGAGCGCTGCAGATGAAGCCATGGCCAAGCGGCAAGCCAAGAAGCGGCGCGGCCCCACGCAGGCTGCTAACGCCGTTAGCACCCCCAGTCCTTCGCCAGCCACCACTGCCGACAAGAACCAGGCGCTGCCACAGCAGCCCGTTACGGTCAGCGACCCGGAGCCGCCACACCAGCCTGCCGCTATCAGCGACTCGCAGCAGCTCGTGGAAGCGGCCCCAAACAGCGACTTCGAACCACACCTCGTAGACATCCGCAACCTGCCCCGCGTCCCATGGCACGACGGCAACGCCGTAGCCGACCTGATCTTCGAGAAGATGACCGAAGAGCAGCGTTCGGTACTCCTCGAGCGCCTTATGGCCGCCGTCCACTGACGTTTGGCTAAGGCCGGGGCCGCATCTGTACGAGGCCGGGGTGCTAACGCCGTTAGCACCCCGGCCTTGTTGCAGTTCCGTCAGTGGCCCCGCTATGGAGCAGACGTTCAGCGGCGGGACTGCCACCAGAGGATCGCGACGGTGACGACGCCGCCGCCGAGGCCGGAACTGATGCCGCGGAGCGTCTCCTTCAACGTAAACCGGGCCGCGCGTTCTGCCCGCTTGCGCCAGCCGGGCTTGCTCGGGCGGTCCGGCTCCGAACCGGGATCCGGTCGATGCTGCTCCTGCCCCGCATCGCCGGTACGGTCCTGCGCAGCCGTACGGCGGCAAGGAGAAGGCGGTGCTCGCTGGATGGTGCTCAGGGGTGCCGGAGCCGGAGAGCGATGACATTCGCTTCCGGCCCGGGTCGCTTCCCGCCCGGCGGGCAACTGAGAAGAATGTTCGGCCGCTGATCCCGCCTGGCGGGACGTCCCGCTGATCGGCCTTTCCTTGCAGGTCAGAGCCGTGTGGCGTGGTCTGCATGACAGTGGATATCAGGGTCATCCGGGCCGGTCAGATGTACCGCTACTACCTGCGCGAGACCGTTGTCGGCGACGGCCGCCGCCCGGCCCGCACGCCGCTTCTCGACGCCCAGGAGCAAGCCGGGGTCCCGGCCGGGAGATGGATGGGCCGCGGCCTGGCCGCGCTCGGACTCGCGCCGGGTGAGGAGGTGACCGAGGCGCAGCTGCGGAACCTGTTCGGCGAGCGGGGCCGGCACCCGTACGCGGACTGGATCGAGGCCGACCTGCTCGCCAAGGGCGACTCTCCGAAGAAGGCGTTCAAGGCCGGCGCCCTCGGCCGCCGGGTGATGGTCACGGGCGTCGACTTCGTGTTCCGGCCGCAGCCGACGATCTACCTCTTGTGGGCACTGGGGGATGAGGAGACCCGGCGGGTGATCGAGGCCGCGCACGAGCGGGCGATCGAGCGGGTGCTGGAGTGGATCGAGGACGAGGTTGCGGCGATCCGGTACGGCAAGGACGGCATCTACCGGGTACGGCCGCCCGGCGGCCTGGTCGCCGCCCGCTTCCGCCATTACGAGGCGCGATCGGGCCGACCGTTGCTGCACGACCATCTGCTGCTGTCGGTGAAGGGGCAGCGCCTGGACGGGAAGTGGGGCTCGATCCACACCCTGGCCCTGCACGAGAACACCGTGGCCGCCTCAGCGCTCTACAACGAGCTCGTGGCCGCTGAGGTCTGCGAGGCGCTGGGGCTGGCGACCAAGCCGCGCACCGTCACCCCGGGGCGCCGGCCTGTGATGGAGATTGCTGGGGTGCCGCACGAGCTGATCCGCTGGACCTCCCGGCGCAGCGACCAGATCGCCGCCTGCCTGGCCGAGCTGGAGCACGAGTACGTCACCGCCGTCGACGACGACGGCGAGCTGAAGTTCCTGCCCGTGGTCTCCGAGCGGGCCCGCGCCAAGCTGAACCAGATGGCCGCCCGCAAGACGCGCCCGCCGAAGCAGACGGCGCGGCCGCTCGGGCAGCTGCGCGCGTGGTGGAAGGCGAGCGCGATCCTCACCTCTGGGGTGGCCGTCGGCGTCATCACCTCCCTCCTTGAGTACGCCCGTGCCGCGGCTGCGGCGATCCGTGCCCGGGTCGCCGCCGTGGTCGACGTCGCCCTGGCGGCCGTCGACGTCGCCGCGACGGTGTTCGTGATGAACGAGGGCGGGCGCTTCCACCGCCGGCACCTGCTTGCCGAAGCCCGCCGCCACCTCGCCCTGGTCTTGCGCGGCCGCCGCCGCGAACCCGGCCTGGACGACCGGATCGTGGCCGCCGCCATCTCCGCCCACTGCCTGGACATCAGCGAGCCGAAGACCACGATCGGCCTGTTGGCGGACTACCGCCTCTACACCGCCCGGTGGGACCTGGCCGACCTCCCCGCCCGGCGCCGCCCGCCCACTTCCGCGCCCGGCCCGGACCGGCATCCCCCGGCCGATCCCGGCGAGCCGGCTGCGCTCCGGCCGCCGGGCCAGGACGCGGGGGAGTGGGAGATACCCCGCGTCCCGCTGCAGTACGAGCGGGCCGTCCTCGCCGGTGCGGTGGTGCGGGAGAAGCTGCGCACCACCACCGCCGCCGTGCGGGGCCGGGCGTACGACGTCATCGCGCACCAGCAGGCGGCGATGCCAGAGCAGCTGCTCGCGCCCGCGGCCGCCGACCCCGAGCACGACGACCAGGAGCCGGAGGCCGGACGCCGGGAGGCGATCGACCTGACGGCGCTGCGGGCCTTGAGGGAATCCCGCACGGACGTGGAAGCCCTCGATCTCACTGCCGAGCGGCTGCGCCACCTCCGGGACGCGTTCACCAAGGCGGCCGACGACTCCCGCGCCCGCACGGACCGCTACGCCGAACAGGACGATGCCGACGCAGTGCGCCCGGTGCGCCAGGACGACCAGCAGGCGCACCGCCCGCAGAAACCGGGACCGCACCGCGGCCGGGAGGCCGGCCACTGAGTGCACCCGATGGCGCGCACTCGATGCCGGGGTGCGCACCGACGGTGTCCGGCGTCCACTCCACTGAGTGGAGTCCACCGGCAGGGAGTGGGACGACACCATGCTGAGCATCCACTCCACCGAGTGGAGCCCACTCGGTGGAGTGGACGACATCGTGTGGGAGTGCGCGACATCGACGGGGGCGATGCCGCGCATCCACCCGGTGCGCGCCCGCCGCGTTTCTCCTTGACTTTGGCTCAGGTCAAGGAGAAGCGCGCTGCACCGGGCACACCCGGAACACCGCACCGAGGCCACCCGATGTGCGCCACTTCCACCCGTCGGCGATCCACGGCGAGCATCGTGTACTGGGTCGGGTGGCGACCACTGAGTGGTCGCCACTGAGTGGAGCCACTGAGTGGGTGCGTACCGGTGTGGCCGGTGCGCGGCTACCGGTGCGCCCCGGCCGTGTGCACCGTGCGGGCCAGCTCCAGGCGCCCGTCGCGTATCACCTCCAGGGCGCGGGCGACGTCCTTCGGTTCGGTGTTGAAGACCTGGGCGACGAAGTGCACGATGCAGCGGGCGATGGCCGGTGCCGCGCTGGCGGGGCAGTGGTGGGCCCACGCGCGGATCGCCATGAGGAAGATGACGCCGAGCTCGTCCAGGACGAAGGAGTCGGCGTTGATGTCGTCGATGTCGTGGGGCAGCGCGGTCACCGGGAAGACGAGCTCCTCTGCGATGGCGACCAGCAGGCCGGTGTGGGCGAGGATCTCGACCGCGAGCCGGTCCACGGCATCGACGTCGCCAGCGTCGACCGCCAGCACGTAGTCGAACGCGAGCTGTACCTGCGCCGGGGTCAGCTGCGCGCAGTTCGTCGGCATGTTCTCGGGCATCGGAGTCTCCTGTCGTACGGCCACCGCGTGGGTCACGGCGACTTCTCCAGCAGGGTGGAGCCGCGGGCCTGTGGATGCGGGACGGTGCTCTCTCCATCCTCCGTAACGGGCGAAGTATCTAGTCAAGGGTCATAACGGATGGTCAAGGGTCATACCGGGCCCCCTTGTCCGGGTGCTGTTCCGGGCGGTCGACGGGGCGGTGGACCCCTTGTCCGGGTCGGCGGGCACGGTATTTCCCCTGGACACGGCCCGCTGACGGCGGCCGTCAGACAGCGGTCAAGGGGGCGTTCTGCACGCTCTCCTTCCACGGCCCCGGTGCGGGGCGGTGAAGGAAGCGAAGGGGATACGACGATGGCGACAATCCACTCCCGTCCGGGAGGCAGCCCACGGCGGCCAGCCCGGCCGCGCGCCGAGCTGGGCGCGGACAACCCCAGCGCCGGCTGGGCAAGCCGAAGGGAGTTCCTTGAGGGGGCACTTCGGTCCGTCCTTCGGAACCCCCTTGGGTGCCCGACCCCCGGCAGGACGGGAAACGTGCTGGTCAGCGTGCGAATCGGCGCGAAAACCGCAGCGTCACAACCCTCTTCTCTCCTACTGATGTCCGTATTGGAGGAGAGCATCGGGTTCCGGGGGGCCCTGACGCCCTCCCAGGCGTGGCGCGGCCGGCAGCGGCTGGTCGGCGGCCGGTCGCGAGCAACGAGGGAGCACAGCTGATGGCGGGTAAGCGGAAGACCAACCCGGCGGGATCCACGAACAACTTGCGCGGAGATGTGCTGCGCGTGCTCGGAGCGCTGAAAGTCGCGACGGCTGATCAGATCCAGCGGATCGGCGCTCCGCACCTGACCTACCGGCACATGGACAAGGGCAGCCCGTCCGAGCAGAAGGCCGCCCGTACCGCCGCGCACACCGGCGCGCTCTCCGACATGCGCAAGCACGGCCTGTCCGAGACCGGCGGCTCCACCACGGCGGGCGAGAGGCTGCGGAACTTGACCCTCAAGGGCCTGGAGGCCGCCTCCCACGAGCTGCGGCGTCCGGTAACGGAGATGGGCTCAACCGCCCGCGGCGCAGGCTCCAGCGGCGGCTCCCACCCGATGGCCGTCAACGAGACCGTGATCGCCATGCTGCGTCCGAAGCCGGACCTCGCCAAGCTCGCCGAGGACCCGCCCGAGGTGCGGGCAGCGGCCCAGGCCGCCGTCGACGCACCCCCCGGGGTCGGCACGATCGCCTCGTACTGGACCGAGGTTCCGCTGCCCGCCACCGGCACCTGGAACGCACCCGGCAAGGGCGGCGCCCAAGCCGACATCGTCCTCACCGCCCCGCAGGACAAGATGCCGCTGCTGTTCATCGAGGTCGACAACTGCCACGAGACCGCCGAGGAGCTCGCCCTCAAGCTGGAGAAGTACGCCCGGTTCTTCCGGCGGAAGGTGAAGGACACCGACGGCAAGGAGCGCCCGATGTGGCGCACCCGCTGGACTGCTCCGGACACCTGGTCGGGCGATGCGGTGCACCCGCCCGTGCTGCTGGTGTTCAACCATGTCGGCGACCGCAATCCCAACCGGACCATCGCGCGGCTGATCGAGCTCACCCGGCATCTGTGGGAGGGCGAGCGGCAGAGGGGCGGATTCCACGACTACGACGGGAAGGTCCCGATCATCGCGACCGGCCTGACCAAGCTGCGGGAGCACGGACCGCACGGCCCGGTGTTCCTCCGCTTCGGCCGCGACCACATGGAGCCCCTGTGGGCAGCGGTCGGCAATCCCCGGCGTGAGGCAGCCGAAGCCCGGGCCCGGGACGAGACCAGGCGTGCCCAGGAGGAGTACCAGGCAAAGCTGCGGCGGGTGGCCTCGGAGCAGGCGACGAAGAAGGCCGCCGAGCGTGAGGCCCGTCGGCCCGTCTGCGCCGACTGCGGGGCGAGGTTCACCGATGAACGCTGGGAGGCGGCCAGCGCGACGGACTGGGGAGTCCCCAAGGACAGCCACCCGCGCTTGTGCGACGGCTGCAAGCAATGGGCCGTCGTCGACGAAGGCCAAGCGGCGGCCAAGCAGGAGCACCATGAGTCGGTGAGCCGGGGGGTAGATCCGTACGACTTCCAGCGTTATCGCCGCCCTGTCTGTACCGAGTGCGGTGCCCAGTTCACCGACGAACGGTGGAAGGCGGTCGAGCGCGGCGGCTGGGGTGTTCTTCCCCAAGAGGCCAACCCGTCCTTGTGTGAGGACTGCGATGAGCGGGACGAGGCCGGCATACGCCAAGCCTGGTCGGACTGGCCCTCGCAGGAGCAGCAGCGGCAGGGGCAAGAACGGGACCAGGAACAGGAACAGGCCCTGCCTGAGCAGAAGGCCGGCGGATGGCTCACCCGCTTCCGCCCCGGGCAAGCCTCCTGACCGCCGGGCAAGCCTCCTGGTGGCCGAATGGGCAAGCCACGTGACCGCTGGGCAAGCCACCCTCCGAATGAGGCTTGCCCACGGCTGCCGCAGCGCGCTGAGATGAGTCTGGCCAAGGCGACTCCCCGCGCCGCGGCCGCGGTGGGAGCCGGCCTGTCCCGCGCTGCGTGTGCCTCGCAGCGATAGTTGTCACCGGTAGTACGCCGCGACGTGGTTCTGTGCGACGTGTTGGCAGCGGTGGTTGTCACCAGATGCGCGCGGTAGTTGTCACTTCTGCCCTGGTCTCAATCGCGTTGTCACCAGCTTCGGCGATAGGTTCCGCCCGCTCCGCCAGCGGCGGCCAGCCGCACACGGTGACACTGTAGGTCGACCTCCTCGACCCTCACTGTGATCAGCTCGCCCTCATTGACGAGCTGATCCGGGGTTTCGACGGGCTCGTCAGTCAGCTCAGAGAGGTGAAGAAACCCCACCACGTCGGGAGCGAGCTGCACGAATACGCCGAAGGGGAGGATCTTGGTGATCGGCCTGGTGAGGACCCGGCCGACCTGATCCGCGAACAGAATGAGTGGATCTTCCTGCAGAGCTTTCAAGGAGAGCGTGACCTGGCCGGAGCGGGTCTCGGCAATGATCACTTCGGCGGTGATCCGCTGGCCGGCTTCGACTGCCTCGGAGGGATGTTCGATCCAGCCCCACGTCAGATCCGGCACCCGGATGAAGCCGGTGCACAGACCGTCCGGTTCGCCGTCGACGTGAACGAAGACCCCGAAGTTGTGCACCCCGGAGACCGTCCCCGCGACGACCTGCCCTTCTTCGAGCGAGAGGAGGAAAGACCGCAAGGCCGGAATCTCGCACGCCCTGGCGGAGAGTTGAAGCTGGCCTTCGCGCCAACGCCCGATCTCTTCAGCATCGATCTCCTGGCCGACCTCAAACAGCTCAGACGGATGCTCGATCCGACGCATCGATGCCTCATGCTGAGGAATCCGACCGGTCTCGGCCTCCGCCCCTTCGGCACCCACTAGCTGCACCAGGATGTCCGCTCCGTCGAACCCGGTGACCTTCACCGTTCTCACGACCCCCGGCCAGAGCTGGTTGATCAAGGACTGCATGCGAGGGTCAGGGGCTGGCTCGGACATGGAGGTGAGCCTAGTCGGCGCCCGCAGCACTGATTCCAGCTTTCATGGCCAGGTTCCAAATAGCGCGTCACGGCTCAACTCGGTGACAGCTACCTCTGCCAAGTGACAACTATCGCTGCGAGGCACACTGCGCCTTCCGCATGCCGCGCCGGTCGCGGGGAGGGTTGCACCGGAGGGCGGCTGGAGGGTTGTCTGCACGGTTGCTTTCAGCGGGGGACCGCAGGTGTGACCGGAGGTGGGACCCCCCGAAGTTCGTGATCTTCCATTTATGCAGGTCAGTGGCTGTGGGCAAGCCCCCTTCGTGAAACGACACCTCTTTCCCACGCAGTAGCCGTGGGGAAGAGGAGCAGCTCACTGCCCGGCCGGCGGTGAGGCCGAGACGCTAACGAAGTCCGTGCCCTACGTTCCCGCTCGCCCGGTCCCGTGACCGCGTCTCCATCCTGGGAGACGGCACGCGCCCGGACAGAGAGGAACGGCTTCGCCGAAGGGCCGCTCGCCGATGCGGCGCTGGACCGCGGAGCCCGCGCCAGGCGGCTCCTGAACGAACTGCAGGAGCGGCCGGAGACGATGACGGACGCGGAGCTCCGCGACGGGGTCAGCCGCGCCCTGCGGTACTTCATGCAGCGCCAGCGGCACGCCGACCAGGTCTACGGCATCGCCCGGCAAATCCGGCGCGGGGTAGGCGTCGAGTGGCTCGTGGCCGACCGGCTCGTCTGCGCCTGACGTCCTGCCCCGCTTGAATGGGAGTGAGGGGCCCCTGGCCGGGGGGAGCTGGGGCCCCTCAGCGCGCTCCGCGGGGGACGGATCGTGCACGCCCACGGACAACGACACCGGAGTCGGCCGGACACGGTGGTCCAGCCAGAGGAGCCCCGTACGCCATAGCGGGGGTTGCTGGGGTTCCGCGATCGCAGCTTGAGCCAGAGCCGTAGGAGTACCCGCTAGGGGTCCGTCTTCAATGCGGCGTTTTGCGGTCGGCGGTCCCACTGACGTGGGCAACCTATCCGGACGTGGGCGGTGTGTCCGAAGGGCCCTGCCTGTTGGCTGGGTGCTCCCGGTCCGGCGGCCTCGACGTCAGGAGTGGGTCAGGAGACCGAGGCTGCGCTGTGCCGGGGGCGTAGGGCGGCGGTCAGGGTGATGGTGGCTAGCACCAGGCCTGCTCCGACGAGGGCTGCGGTTGTGTATCCGTCTGCTGTGGGCAGGGCCTGTCCGGTGGGGGTCTTGGCTTGGAGGATGAGTGCGCTGAGGGCGCTGCCGATGGAGAAGCCGATGGTGCGCAGTACCTGGTTGAAGCCGAGGGCGCTGCCGGTCTCGGTGGCGGGCACTGCGCGGATGATGAGTCCGGGGATGGCGGCGAAGATGGTGCCGATGCCGAGGCCGCTGATGGCCATGACTGTGTAGAGCTCCCACAGGTGGGTGCGTGTGATGGCGAAGATCAATGAGGCGGTGAGGAGGAGCGTGCAGCCAAGGGGCAGGCAGGCGGCGGATGTGATGTGTCTGGTGAGGGCGGGGGTGGCGCGGCTGGCGGCGAAGCTCAGAGCGGACATGGGGACGAGCATGGACCCGGCGACGATGACGGTGGAGCCGAATCCGTAGCCGGCGGCGGTGGGTGTCTGGACGAGGCGGATGATGAGGGCGGTCAGCAGGTAGATGCTGGCGCCGCCCAGCAAGACGGTGAGGTCGGCTGCCAGGACGGAGCGGTTGCGGAGCAGGCGCAGGTCGACGAGCGGGTGCGGGGTGCGCAGTTCGTGGCGGACCCACAGCAGGGCGATGAACAGAGATGCGATCACGATGCCCAGCAGCGTTGCGGGGGAGATCGTGGTTCCGGCGGCTTCGCTGATGGCGAAGAGCAGGCCGGACAGGCAGGCACCGAGGAGGACTGCGCCCAGGGCGTCCAGGCGGTGTTTGGGCCGTGGCGGGCTGGGCGGCACCAGGAGCACGGCGGCCAGCAGGGCCAGCGCGGTGACTCCGGCGCCGGTGGCGTACGCGGAGCGGAGTCCGGCGTATTGGGTGATGGCTCCCGCGACGGGATAGCCGATGCCGACGCCGGCGACGGTGGTCACTGACAGCAGGCTGACGATCGAGCGCCGGCGGGGGCCGTCGAAGGTGTCGCGTGCGACGGCGATCATCAGAGGGGGCAGCCCGAGGCCGACGCCTTGCAGGGCGCGTCCGAGCAGCAGCGGGGTGAATCCCAGGGGCAGAGCGGTGAGGAGTCCGCCGGCCGTCGCGGTAGCGAGGGTGGCCAGTACCACTTCCCGGCGGCGTGGCCCGTCGCCCAGCCGTCCGAGGAGCGGGGTGGCAACTGCTCCCACGAGCAGGGTGATGGTCAGGGTCCATTGTGCGGCGGCGAGCGACACGCCCTCGGCGGCGGCCACGCTGGGGACCAGCGGGGCGCCGAGGCTGCCGATCGCGGCGACCACGAGTGCGATGAAGATCAGCGCCGGAATCAAGGCCCGCGGAGGTTCGGGCACGGCGGACGCGTTCGTCGCCGTTGGATCGGCGGGGCGGTCGCCCGAACCGCCCGGAGTGCTTTCCACGGATCTGCTCCCGTTGACGTGGGTCTCTACCCGTGCCCGGCGCCCTCGGCTGCCCTGCGCCGCGCCTGATCAAGCGCCCGGGCGCGATCCGCGACGTGTAAGGCACCGGTCAGGGACGGTATGGCTCGGTGGCATAGCGGCTCATGATCTCGAGCATGTCGTCCGGGTTCAGGCCGCCGGTGCGCGAGGCGAGTTTGGCGAGGTCCCGGAAGTAGCCGATGTAAAGATCAGGGGTGGACGTGAACAGGAAGCTGGCGTCCTGGTCCTTGTCGGGGTTGGCGAAGGTGTGGGGCACGCCGATGGGCGCGGTCACGAGGCTGCCGGGATGGACTCGGGTGGTGTCGGTGCCGGAGGTGAAATCGATCGTGCCCGACAGAACGAAGAACGTTTCCTCGTGCTGGCGGTGCACGTGCTGCGGGGGGCCGGCGAAACCCGCGGCAAGCCAGATCTCCGCGACGCCCAGGCGTCCATTGGTGCGAGAGCCGTCTTCCAGGATTCGAGTGCGACTGATCCTCATGTCGAGTACTTCGCCGTCGGTGGGGGTGACGAGGTTGATGGACATTCCTAGGCCCCTTTCGTGGTGCCTCTTCGTTGTCGTCCTGACGGCGAGAGCGGCAAGCGCCGCTGCCCGTCAGCAACGGGGGTGCGGTCGGTGACCTCGATCAGGACACACCCGGTATGCGCCGTTGTTGTGTTGCCGGCGAACGCGCTGCCTGGCGGCGTCCCGAGCCGGTGTGCCACTCGGTAGTCAGTCGCCCCATGGCAGCTGGCTGCTGCCGGCTTCCCACTGACGTCGACCCGAAAGATACGGCTCGTTCGCGAAGCCGGTGACTACAACGCTACTGCCGTCTGGATAGTGGTTTCCTGGAGGAAAGTGCCTCATTCCACGCCCGGTTGACACACTCAGCCTTCCGCCCAGGCCTCTTCCTCGGCGCGCGCGGTGTCGTAGGCATGCCTGGCGGCCTCCACTGCGGTCAGGTGAGCCTCGCCCCAGGCGAGCAGGGTCTGGAAAATCGGAGTGAGACTCCTTCCGAGGTCGCTGAGGGTGTACTCCACCCGAGGCGGGATGTCCGGGTGGTAGCTGCGGACGACCAGGCCGTCGCGTTCCAGCTGCCGCAGCCTGCTGGTGAGCACCTTCGGCGTGATCCCCGGAATGAGGCGCTGCAGCCCGTTGAAGCGTTGAGTGCCGTGATGGCGCAGCGTCCACAGGATCGGTGTGGTCCAACGGCTGAAGACGATGTCGGTGATCGGAGTGACCGGACATGCGGTCACCGCCTCGCCGAGGCTCTCGGCGTCCTGCAGCCCAGGAGAAGTACGCTCCGCGGTCATGAATAGCAGCCCTTTCAAGAATCGTGGTACTACCTTCAAGGAAACCGCTATCCCTGCATTCACGCATCGCTCCCAGGCATGCAGTGCCCAGATCAGGAATGAGGCGAGCTTGATCGCGGCTTCGAACGAGACAGCTGTCTTGTCGTAGCGGGTCGCGATGCCGCGGAAGTGCTTCAGCGTGTTGAAGCATCGCTCCACAGTGTTGCGACGGCGGTAGGTGTCGCGTTCGAACCGCGGTGGCCGGCCGCCCTGCCGGCCACGCTTCCTGCGGTGTCGTTGCTGGTCGCTCTTCTCCGGGATCGTGTGCGCGATGCCGCGTTTGCATAGATAGCGGCGGAGTCCGCGAGAACTGTAGGCCTTGTCCGCCAGCACCTGGTCCGGACGGCAGCTGGCAACGTACGAGCGGGGCCGGACAGCGCTTGCTGGACGGCCCCACCTGCAGGAATTGCGACCTACGCTTCGCAACGTGGCCGCCCTGCCACCCGGTGGTGGCTACCCCCACCTCATCCCGACTTTGGACAGCTGCTCCACCCGCTCCGGCGTGAGCGTGGCGGCCCGGCGGCGCTGGTTGTCGACCCACGTACCGAGCTTCAGCGGGACGTCCCGCTGCGCCTGGCCGTCGCCGCCGAGGGTGATGGTCTCGACGTGCTTGCGTGGCACCGTCAGGTGGCCCTCGCGCGCGAAGAACTGCTCAGCGGCGGCGAGGTGCATCGCCCACTTGTCCGCCTGGCTGGTGCGCGGCTTCGGCTTCTCGTCCTCGCCGGCGGGCTCGATGCCCAGGACTTGTTCGCACATCCACTGCTGCACCGCGGTGAGCTGGTCCCAGCCGTGCCGGACCGAGGTGACCCACCGGCCGAGGTCCTCGCCCTGGCGCACGACCTCCCCCGCCGTGGTCGGCAGCGCTTCACCGCCGTCCAGGTGCAGTCGGACGAGGTGGAAGCAGCGCTGCCAGGTCACCGGCCACGCCGGGCACCAGGACGGGTCGATCTCCTCCAGCTGCTCGCGTCGCTCCCGCGTCATCGCCCCGGCCGACGATTCCACCGGCAGCCCCTCGGCACGTCGCTGCTCGATCTCCTGCGCCTTCCGCGCAGCGACCCGGGCGTTCTTCAGCCAGATCCCCACCGGAGCGCCCTGGAAGGCGGCGTCCAGCGGCGCCAGGAGATGCCCGTGCTCGGCCGCCCACCCGCGCGCGGCCGACAGCCCCTCCGCCCAGGCGACGTCGAAGTGGGACCAGACCATCCCGAGCTTCTCCAGTTGCGCGACGCGCTGCTCGTCCATGTCGCCGCGGGCGTAGAAGCGGCGGGCGTCGGCGGTCCACTGCCCGAGTGGGAAGTTCGCGAGCGAGGCCGGCCATCCCGCCTTCTCGGCGTCCTCGGCGGGCGGGACGCGGAAGGTGAACGGGACGCGCAGGTCGCCGTGGGCGCGGGCGTAGATGACGGCGGCTTCCACGCCGCGCCGCCAGTGCTCGTGTTCCGGGTTGAGGACGCGCAGGTTGATGAACGCGGCGAGCGCGGCCGGGTCGCGGGGCGTAGAGAACTTCAGCAGCGCCTTGGCGGGCCCGCTGACGCCCCCGGAGCCGCTGCCCGTCCCGTTGCCACTCTGGCCGCTGCCGTCCTTGCTGATGGGCTTGTAGCGGCTCGGGGCCTGCTGCTCGGCGAGGGTTTCCACGATCCGTGCGTCGTGGGCCCGGAGTGCTTCGAGGAGCTTGGCGAGGCCGCCGTAAGCCCGGCTGGTGAGCATGTTGTCGGCCGTCTCGCCCGGCCCCAGCAGGATCGGCACCACGAGCGAGGCGACCTTGCCCTCGCCCGGCTGCATGCGCAGGGCCCGGCCCACGGCCTGGACGAGGTCGGGCATGGAGCCCCGCACATCCGCCCAGTACACGGAGTCGCAGTTCTTCGTGTCGACGCCTTCCCCGAGGACCTTCACCGAGCCCAGGTAGCCCTTCTCCACCACCGTGCCGTCCGTGGCGATCCCCTCGGCGAACTCGGCGAGGACGCGGCGCCGGTGGAGCGGCTTGTGCTCACCGCACAGCCAGTCCGCCCAGATCGTGGCCGGGTACAGCTCGCGGTCGCTGGCGTGCAGCTGCGCGGCGACGTCGGGGAGGCCGGCCGCGAACGCTTCGGCCTCCTTCACCACGTGGTGGAAGACCAGCGTCCTGCGGAAGCCCTCCTCCGCCGACGCCTTCACCAGCGCGGTCTGCAGAGCGGCGAGCCGCGCCCCGCGGACCTCGGCCGAGCGACCCTCCGCGCCCAGGAGCTGCGCGGCCTGGAGCTGGGTGTCGGTGACGTCCACGCATACGACCTGGTAGGGGGCACAGATTCCCCGGTCGATGGCCTCCGAAAGCGACAAAGTGAAGCACCGACTGCCGAACGGGCCGTCCGGGTCGTCATCCATGCTCGCGACCAGCTCGCCCGGTGCGCCGGCCTCGTCCTCGTCCCCGAGCTGCCACATCCGGGGCGTGGCCGTCATGTACAGCCGGCGCAGCGAGGGGATGCGGGTGTTGTCGTGGATGACCGCCCACGGCTTCCCGATCCGGCCCGACGTCCGGTGCGCCTCGTCCACGACAATGAGGTCCCAAGCCGCCAAGCCCCGGGCGTGCGCCCGCTCCAGCGTGCCCAGTCCGAGGCTCGCGTACGTGGCGTACACGGTGACCTTCTCCAGGCCCCGCGTCCACTCCACCAGATCGTCCACGTCCGTGGTGTTGGGGAAGGACACCTCCTCGCCCCGCAGCGAGGACACCCCGATCATCGGGCCC
Source organism: Streptomyces sp. NPDC044571 (assembly GCF_040647115.1). NCBI lineage: Bacteria > Bacillati > Actinomycetota > Actinomycetes > Kitasatosporales > Streptomycetaceae > Streptomyces > Streptomyces sp. NPDC044571. Next base: position 25,474 of record NZ_JBEZBN010000018.1, on the reverse strand, counting down.
CGGCGGCCGCCCTCGCGCCACGCGGCCTCGGTCTGGGCGAGCAGGTCCAGCGAGGGCACGAGCACCAGCACACGGCCCGCGTGGAGCTCCTCCGCGCTGCGGACCGCGACCCTCGTCTTCCCGGATCCGGTCGCCATGATCACCTGGGTGCGCAGTCCCTGTTCCGGGATCGTGCCCGTGGCGGGCATGGCGAGCGCTCGCACAACGGCGTCGACGGCCTCCCGCTGGTGTGGGTACAGGTACGCCTTCATGCTCCGCTTCCTTCGATTCCTCGCAGGGAGCGTGCCGGTTCCTGCGTGCTGGCGGCTTTGCGGCGCCGGCGGTGTTCGCGCTGGGCCTGGGCGCGGGCGCATTCGCGGGTGCAGTACTTGGTTCCGCTGGTGCGGTTCTGTCCGTATTCGGCGCGGCCGCGTTGGCGTACGTAGGCACGGCGGCAGTTCTCGTTGGCGCACTCGCGGATGGTGGCGTCCTCGGCGAGGTGGTTGTACAGCTGGAGGAACGCCACGGACAAGAGGGTGGGGTAGCGGTCCTCGAGTCCGCCGATGCCGATGCTGAAGCGCTCCAGCGCCGAGTTGAGCGTGCTGGCCAGGTCGCTGATCTTCAGCTTCAGCAGCTCCTCGCGCATGTGGTCCAGGTCGCGTGGCCACGGTTCTTTCCGGTCGCTGTTGGCGGTCTGCCATCGGGCGAGTTCCTCCTCGGTGGCCTCGGCCTCAACGAGTGCGTCCAGCCCGCCCTCGCGCCGCAGTGCCAGCCAGGTGGCGATCGCGTCCTGGGCGTCGCTCAAGAAGAGGGCCGCCAGCTCGCCGTGGAGGGCGAAAGGGCCTCGCTCAGGGTGGAGTCCGTCCGCCAGTGCGGTGTAGTGCTCGTGCTCCTCGACGTCCAGGCTCAGGGACGGGACGTCACCGCCCAGATGTCCATAGGAGCGCATCAGCGCGGCGACCGCGCCCAGGTCTGTGGGGTCCAGTTCCATCAGTTCGCGCAGGTAGAAGTCCTCCGGCAGCGACACCGTACCGTCGCCGGGCGAGCGCAGCCGCGGGCTCCAGACGATCCACTCACCCTCGGTCCTCGCGTCGGGCAGCGGGCTCAACTGCGGTGCGGGGACCGGAGTCCCGGGCCAGAGCGTGGGACGAAAGCGTGGGTCAACGTATGCCGCCATGTACGGCATCCTAACCATAGGAGAGGGCATACGAAAAGCAGCCTGTTCGTATCACACGCATGCTGAACTCGCTGGAGGGGGAGCCGTCGTGACGCACTGGCAGGACCGCAAAGCGATCGGAGAAGGGCATGAGCAGACAGTTGCCGACGCCCTGCGGGCACGTGGATGGACGGTCCAGAACTGCGGGCAGGGCACCTACGCACCCGCAATCCAGCAGGCGCTTGTTCGCACCACCTCAGCCCTGCGCTGGTTCCCTGACCTGATCGCCGCTCGCGCTGGCCAGCTCGTCACGATCGACGCCAAGGACCGGATGCCCTCTTCCACCACTAACCGCTACGCCCTCAGCAACGCCGCCCTCACAGCCGGCCTGCAATTCACCGCCGCCCACGCCCCCACACCGCTCTACTACGTCTTCGGCGACCTCAAGGTCCTCACCCCCGTCGAAGTCCTCCACTACACCGACCACGCGCAGCCTGGAACCGGTTCCTACCGGCTCATCCACACCCGCCGCGCACACTGCTTCGACGACGTCTTCGGCCGGTTCACCAGCCAGGCGGCCTAGCAAGCCCACTCAAGCGCCGTTCTGTCACATGGCTCTGCTCTCCGACATGAGCGACCTGGGCTCCTGACCGGTTCAGTCCAGCTGCTCCTCCCGCTGAGCCAGCTGCGTTCGGAGGTGTTCCGCCCGGGACTCGGCCCTCCGCAGGCGACGCTCCAGCTCCGCCCGGGAAGGCCCTGCTGGTGCCAGCTGCTCAACGTGGTCGGCACTACGCGGGACCAGCCAGCCGACCCGCTGGTACGCAACGATCCAGCGGGTGTGAGGGCAGGTGTAGCAGAGTCTCTCCGGACGAGGCAGCGGCCAGCGGGCCTCCAGCATGCGGCGAGTGTGCCCGCGCTCCCGCTCCGATACGAGATCCGGGTTCGCAGCCCACAAGTCCTCGTTGAAGCCGTCAGGGGGCATAGGCCGGTCAGAGCCGACCACCCATGGGGTCACCCACCGCACGACGTCACTCAGGGAGTGGGCGACGGTGCCCGTTCCGGTGCCCTCGCGGTGCTCGCCGCCCCAGTGTCCGTTGCGGTACCGGTGTCCGGCTCCGCCGTCCGAGTCCCGGGCCGGAAGTGCCACAGCGCCAACAGCCCCGCCACGCCCAGCAGCGCGGCCTGGACATCGAGCGCGAATGGGAGCCCGAGCATGCCGGCCAGGGCTCCAGCCAGTGCCATGCCCAGGGCCGTGAACCCGTCGAACACGCTCTGAAAACTCGCCAGGACCCGCCCACGTGTGGCGTCCGAGGTGTGCAGTTGCACGATGGCCATCCGGCCCGCGAATACCCCGATCCCCGGGGCACCCAGCACCGCGAACAGCGCCGCCTGGAACCAGATGGCGGTGGTCACGTACGCGCTGTTCCAGGCCAGGGCGGTCGTGGCGGAGAACACCAGCAGCGCCCAGCCCAGCAGCCGGCCGGGATCGGTGCGACGGGCCAGCGTGCCAATCAGTGCCCCGCCCACCATGCCTCCGATCGCCTGGACCCCGCGCAGCAGACCGGTTTCGCCCTCGCCGCCGCCCAGCTGTTCGGTCACGAATACGACGAACAGCACGGCGAACAGACCCTGTGCAAGGCCGATCAGTCCCACCGGGAGCACCATCAGCCGCAGCCCGCGCTGATTCCTGATCTCCTTTAGACCGGCGACCCAGGCCCGCCACACCGGCTCTCGCACCACAGCCGTCTGCGTAGCCCCGAACGGACGAGCCAGCAGCGCCACCGCCAGCAGGAAGGAGGCCGCGTCGAGGACCAAGACTCCTGGCAGCCCCATACCCCCTACCACGAACCCGCCGCAGGACGCGCCCAGCAGCCGCGCCAGGTTGCCGTTGAGGCTGGCCAGACCGTTGGCGGCGGCAACATCTTCCGGCGCGACCACCGAAGGCAGCAGCGCGTACTTGGCGGGCTGGAAGATGGTGGTCAGTGCTGCCTGTGCGCAGGTGACCAGGTTGACCAGGTACAGCTGGCCAGGCCCATCGACGGCGAGCAGCGGCAGCAGCACCAGCACTTGGAGCAGGCTCACGCCGATCATCAACCGACGCCGGTCCCAGCGGTCCGCGAGCACCCCGGCCACCGGCGACAGCAGCAGACCGGGCAGCAGCTCCAGGATGAAATTGGTCGCGGTAGCCGTGACCGAGCCGGTGAGCTGATAGACGAACACCGGCATCGCGATCATGAAGATCCAGTCGCCGGTCTCCGAGATGAATCCGGCGGTCCACAGCCGCCGGAAATCCGGGTTCGCCAACGGACCCTTCAGCGGCCTCTTCGGGAGACCTTTCGCTCGGGTCATTGCGGAGACCTCACCATCTGCGGTCGGCGGGCAGGAGCGCATGATGATGCCGGACGCTCGCGGCCTGCTCAACTTCCCTGTTCAACCGTTGCATTACAGCGGTTGAACACCTCGGGAGGCCAAAGGCGCAGTTGAACGCTCAGTTGAACGCGGTTGAGGAAATCCGGATTCCGCCCCTAATTTGCCGTCCATGCTCCCTACGGATATCGATCTGCTGCGAATTCTAGGACGGCCCACCCTGTCTGGCGACGGACGTCTGGCTGCCGTCAGCGTGATGGCGCCCGACGTGGCCGCCGATGCCAACGCGACCGAGCTGTGGGTAGCCGCGACCGATGGGTCCACGCCAGCCCGCCGGCTCACCCGGGGCCCCTCGGACAGCGCCCCGGCATTCTCCCCGGACGGACGCTGGCTTGCCTTCCTGCGTCCGCTGCCTGGAGGTGGTGCCGCCCAGATCCACCTGCTTCCGATGGACGGCGGCGACCCGTTCCCCGTGACGGACCTGCCGCTTGGCGCCGGTCAGCCGGTGTGGAGCCCGGACGGCACCCGGCTTGCCTTCACGGCCCGGGTGCCCGACTCGGGCCGGTATCTGCCCGGGGTACCGCCGGGCAAGGAGCGGCCGCGCCGGATCACCGCGCTGCGCTTCATGGCGGACGGCCTCGGGTTCACCTTCGACCGGCCCCGGCACGTGTTCGTCACCGCCCCGTTCGCCACGGGCGCCTTCGCTGCTGCCCCGGCCGCCGCCCAGCTCACTTCAGGTCCCTTCGACCACGACGATGTGGCCTGGAGTCCGGACGGCTCCCTGCTCACCTTCGTCTCCGGCCGCCACCCCGGGCACGCCGACGACCTGCGCCGTGACGTGTGGGTATGCGCGCCGGATGGTAGCGGCCAACGCCCGCTTACACAGGGCGGCTTGGAGATGAGCTGTCCGAAGTTCTCCCCGGACGGCAGGAACGTCTACTTCGCCGCCGAGACCCTCACCGAGGACGGTCGCGCCCGCGGTGCCAGCAGCTACGGCCTGTGGTCGGTCCTCAGCGACGGCTCCGCCGACCCGGTCCGGCTCACCGACCCCGAGACCTACCACCTGAGCTTCTCCTCCCTGATGATCCAGACTGGCCATGACGGGGTGTACTTCCCCAACGACTGGCACGGCGAGGTCCACCTGGTCCTCGTGCCCTACGACGGTGGCGAACCCCGCCCGGTCGTCACCGGTCTTCGCCAGGTCAACGGATTCGCGGTTGCCGAGGCCCCGGACGGCACCACCACCGTGGCCGCCGTTCTGTCCTCCGCCGAGAGCGCCGGCGACCTCACTCTGCTGCGCGAGGGCGTCGAACGCGAACTGACCCCCTTCGGCGCTGAACTGCGGGCCCGCGCACGGCTGCGGCCGGTCGAGGAGTTCACCGCGCACGCCGAGGACGGATACCCCCTCCAGGGCTGGCTGGTCCGTCCGGAGGGCCCCGGGCCGCACCCAGTGCTGCTCCAGATCAAGGGCGGCCCGTATACCCAGTGGGGCTACACCCTCAATGGGCCCGCCTCCTTCGAGGAGGCGCAGGTCTACGCCCGCGCCGGCTACGCGGTGGTCCTCGGCAACCCGCGCGGCACTTCCGGGTACGGGCAGGCGCACGGCCGCTGGGCCGCCGACGACCTGGCCCGCCGGACCGCCCCCGACCTGCTGGCCCTGCTGGACCACGCGTTGCGCGACAGCGCCTTGGACGCCAACCGCGTCGGCGTCCAGGGCGGCTCGTTCGGTGGCTACATGTCGGCCTGGCTGGCCGCCCATCACGGCAAGCGGTTCCGGGCAGCGATTGGCGAGCGCGGCTGCTACGCCATCGACAGCCACTTCGGCTCAGCCGACGACGGGGTCAACAACTCCATCGCCCTGTACGGCGCCGACACCGCCCGATGGGCGGAGCTCAGCCCGATCAGCTACGCCGACCAGATCGACATCCCGATGATGTTCATCCAGTCCGAGGAGGACCGGCACACCCCCATGGAGCAGGCGCAGCGGATGTTCGTCGCGCTGAAGATGCGCGGGGTACCGGTCGAACTGCTGCTGTTCCCCGGCGAGGGGCACGACATGTCCCGCACCGGTCTACCCAGCCACCGGGTCGCCCGCTACGAGGCGATCCTCGACTGGTGGTCCCGCCAGATGCCCGAGGAGGACAACTGTGCCCCCGCACGCTGACCAGCCCGCCGAGTACATCCTCTCCACCTATCTCACCCCGCCCGGCGAACGGGCCGTCATCTCCCCGCGCCACGACCACAACATCTCGCTGTGGCGGCGCACCGCCGACCGGGTCGAACTGGTCCGGCACTGGGAGCTGGAACGGATCAGCGGCCAGAAGCACCACTCCTGGCCGCTCTACACCGCCGAGCGGTCCGAGGCCTTCCTGGCCCACCTGCTGGCCGGCGAGGGTCTCACCCTGGCCGACGTCACCGTCAGCTGGGGCACTCCCGGCCTGCCCGGCTACCAGCCGCTCAAGGTGCCCGCGGGCGCCGAGAAGCTGCCGCTGCACAGCCTGGGCCACCTGTTCAGCGGACTGATGCTGGACACCCGGCTGTTCAAGGAGTCGGTGATCATCGGGCTCGCTGTGGACGCCGCCCCCGACCTGGTCCTGGAGCGGGAGCTGCCGCCCGCCTACTACGCAGGATGCGTATCGGTCCGCGGTGAGATCACCTTCGCCTCGGTCGAGTCGCCTGCCCCTCTCTACCACGCCGCCGACAGGGTGCTGGGCAAGGAGCCGGGCACCCTGATGGCACTCGCCTCCGCCTGCGACACCACAGTCGACCTCAACGCGGCCGCCGAACTTGGCGACCTCACCTTTTTCGGCGGGCATGTCCAGCCCTGGACCGCCGCGTTCGGCCTGGTCCGGCGGGTGCTCGCGGAGGCGGAACGGCAGCTGGCCGGCACCACCCCTGACCCCAGGTTCACCGCCGAGGAGAACCTGCACAGCGCCGTGATGAAGGTGGTCCAGGAGTGCTGCGAGCTGATCACGGCCCGCACCGTGGACAAACTCGCCGCGCTGGGAGGCGTACGTCCCGAGGACAGCTACCTCTGCGTCAGCGGCGGCTTCGCCCTCAACGTGCAGGCCAACACACGGACCCTGGAGCGGTACCGGTTCCGCGGCCTGCTCACCCCGCCCTGCGCCAACGACTCCGGCGTGGCTCTGGGCCTGGGCCTGCTCGGGCTGTGGACAAGCGGCGCCCTCGACACCGCCGAACTCAAGATCGCCACCGCCTACCAGGGCAATGACCTGCGCACCGACGAGATCAACGAGGCGCTGGCCGCGTTCGCCCCGTTCGTCGAGGACGTCGAGGACTTCACCCCGGAACGGTTCGCCGAGGACCTCACCGACTCGGTGGTGGTCTGGGCGGACGGCGCCGCCGAGATGGGACCACGCGCCCTCGGCCACCGAAGCCTGCTCGGCGACCCCCGCTCGGAGAAGGTCAAGGACCTCCTCAACGAGTACAAGCAGCGCCAGTGGTGGCGCCCGGTCGCCCCCATCGTGCTCATCGAGCACGCCGGCGACTGGTTCGAGCAGGACCGCCCTTCCCCCTACATGCTGGAGGCCGCCCGGGTTCGCCCCGAGGCCCGAGACCGCATACCGGCCGTCCTCCACCTCGACGGCACCGCACGCCACCAGACCCTGGCCGCCGCCGACAACCCGCTGCTGTACCGGGCGATCGAGGCGTTCCGGGACGCCACCGGGGTCCCGATCGTGTGCAACACCTCCCTCAACGACAAGGGGGAGCCGATCGCCGACACTGCCGCCCAGTCGCTGAACTTCGCCGTCCGCAAGGGCATCCGGATCGTCTACCTGGCCGGCCGTCGCGTGCTGCTCCGCGAGCCCGGAACCACCGACGCCGTCCCGCCGGCCGGGCCGCACCCCCGGGCCACCGCGTTCTTCGCCGGACAGGAGGCCGACCGCGACGCAATCTGGCAGTCCTGGCTCGACCGCGGCCACACCGAAGCCGGCCTGCTGCTGCTCACCGGCACCCCGCAGCTTCTTGCAGACCCCGGCACCTGGACCCCCAACCGCGTCCGGCTGCTCGCCGAGCGGATCGCCTCCAAGGACCCGGCCTTCGAGCAAAACCTCGAGCAGTTCCGCCGCGACCACGGCCCGGGCACGGTCTTCGGCGACGCCCCCGCTCTCCGACACTGACACCCATCCCCGGAGAGACTCCGGGACACCTGGAACGGACTACCGGCATGACGCATTACACCTTCGCCGACCTGGTTGGTGACGAGAAGGAATTCTTCGCCGAGTACTTCAACAAGAAGCCGCTGCTGCGCAAGGGCGCGCTGAAGGCCCCCCAGGACATTCTCTCGCTGCGTCGGCTCGACGAGCTGGTCCAGCTTGAGATCATCCGTCCGCCCTACCTGCGGGCCAACCTCAAGGGCGCCGGCGTCCCCGACCAGGGGTTTACCCAGACCATCACCGTCCAGGGCACCGACCTCACCGACGCCATCGTCCCGGAGAAGGTCTACGAGCTGTTCCGGGCCGGCGCCACCATCGTGTGGAGCTCCCTGAACCACCTCGACACCTCGCTGCGCGACTTCACACGCGTGATCAGCGAGCGGTTCGGTGCCAAGACCGACTGTGTGGCCTTTCTGACCCCGGCCGGCAAGCAGGGCTTCTCCCCGCACCACGACCCGGTCGACCTGTTCATCGTGCAGACCGAGGGCACCAAGCGGTGGCGGCTGTGGAACCCGGCCGAGGTACGCCGCGGTGAGGCGGCCTCGTACACCGCCGAGCAGCTCGGCGAGCCCGTCATCGACGTCCTGCTCGAGCCCGGTGACGTCCTCTACCTGCCGTACGACACCCCGCACGCGGCCGCCGCCGAGGAGCTGGCCTCGGTTCACCTCTCCATCATGATCCGCCCGCGGATGTGGAAGGACCTGCTCAAGCAGACCTTTGAGGAGCTGGTACGGGACCCGGAGTTCAACGAGTTCCCGTTCATCGGCGCGGACCGTGCGGTCGGCACCGAGACGCTGTTCACCGAGAAGCTGCGAGCCGTTGCCGAGCGTCTGGCCACCCTCGCCCCCGGACCGGAGCTGGACCGCCTGGCCGAGCTCGGCCGCCGGATGCCCGGCAACTCCGCGGGGAGCACCTTCCGGACCACCGCCCGCCTCGACGCCCTGGAACCGGACACGCCGATGCGCCGCACCGCCGCCACCGTGGAATTCGACGCTCCCGACCACGGACGGGTCCAGCTCACCGTCAACGGGCACCGAATCGCCGTGCCCGAGCCGGTGGCCGTCAGCCTGGCGGACCTCTCGGCGGGCGAACAGATTGCTGCCGCCAATGTGTTTCCCGGGGTCCCCGCCGAGCGGGCCACCCGTACCGCGCAGGGGTTGGCCAGGATCGGCCTGCTGGAGGTAGCAGCCTGAACCGGTCCCGCCATCCGGATGAGAGGATCCGGCCGTGACCATCGAACGCACTTCTCCGCCCACCGTCGCCGACGAGCGCGAGATGCTCCGCGCCCACCTGGAATTCCACCGGCAGACCCTTGAACTGAAGTGTGCCGGCCTGTCCGACGACCAGCTCCGCACACGCTCCATGCCACCCTCCACCCTCACCCTGCTGGGCCTGGTCCGGCATATGGCCGAAGTGGAACGGTCCTGGTTCCGCCGGGTGGTCGATGGGCAGGACATTCCGCTGGTGTGGTCCGAAGACTTCAACTTCCAGACGGCCTACGAGGCCGACGACGCGAGCGTGTCCGCGGCATTCGCCGCCTGGCAGGCCGAGGTCGAGCACGCCCGGCGCATCGAGAAGGAGGCCGGCTCCCTGGAGCTCGTCGTCCACGAGCGTCGTCGCGGCCTCGACGTCTCGCTCCGCTGGGTGATGCTCCACATGATCCACGAATACGCCCGGCACAACGGCCACGCCGATTTCCTCCGCGAGGGAATCGACGGCAGCACCGGGGTCTAAACTCCCGGCACCTGCAAAACCCTTTCATGCCGTGCCTCACTGCCCTTTCCGGCAGTGAGGCACGGCTTTTTCGTGTTTCCGCTCCACTTCCTTCCGAAATCCCGTTCAAGTGCGTGCGCGGCATCGGTTGAACAGGTTGAACACCATCGGTATTCGTTGACGGCAACCCCCTCCGTGGGACAACATTTCATCAACGCCGGGAACAACCCGGCCAGAAAAAAGGAGTTGATTTCCATGGAGAACACCTACGACGACATCGAGTTCATCGAGACCTCCGCCGAGCTGCTGGCCACCGCGTACCACGTGAACATCCAGTAATAGCCGGTCGCGGCATAAGGGGCGGCTTCGGCCGCCCCTTTGGCCGCAGGGACGAATGGGAGACGGGATCGTGACGGACTGGACCTTCGAGGAACTGGTCGGAGACACCGAAGAGTTCTTCTCACGGCACTTCGGCGAGCGCCCGCTGCTGCGCCGCGGTGCGCTGGACGCCGCCCGCGCCCGGGAGCTGGTGTCGGTCAGCCGGCTCGACGACCTCGTCGCCATGGAGACCGTCCACCCCGCCTACATCCGCGTGGCCCGCGGCGGCCAGGGCATCCCCGGCAAGGCCTACACCAGGGTGGCCGCCGAGCATGGCGCCGCACTCACCGAGGCCGTCGTGCCCGAGCAGGTCTACGAGTTGTTCCGCTCCGGCGGCACAGTCACCTGGAACTACCTCCACCACTTCCTACCCTCCGCCCGCCGCCTGGTTCAGGCGTTCACACAGGCCTTCGCCGCCCCGGCCGAGGCGGTCGCCTTCCTCACTCCCGCCGGCCACGAGGGCTACGCCCCGCACCATGACCCGGTGGACGTGTTCGTCGTGCAGACGGAGGGCACCAAGCGCTGGCGGGTCTGGGAGCCGGCGGGCGAACGCCGCAGCGACCCTGCCACCTACCCCGACGGCACTCTCGGCGAGCCCGCTCTTGAAACCACCCTGTACCCCGGCGACGTGCTCTACCTTCCGTACGGCACCCCGCACGCCGCTGCTGCAGGGGACCTGGTCTCCCTGCACGTATCGGTCACCGTCACCCCCCGCCGCTGGCGGGATCTGCTGCGCGAGACGGTGGACGCGCTGACCGCCGGCGAGGACTTCGCCAACGTTCCCTACCTGGACAGCACGGGCACGGACAACGACCCGGTCGCTACCGCGCTCGCAGTCAAGCTCGGACTGCTCGTCGAACGGCTGGCTCAGGTGGACCCCGCCGCAGAGGCGGCACGGCTCACCACAGCAGGCCAGGAGCGGGCGGGCGCCTTTCGGCCCCGTGAGTTCGAGCGGCTGGCCTCCCTCTCCGGGCTCTCCCCGCAAGACCCGCTCCGACGCAGCAAGATCCCGGTCGCGATCGGCCCGAGCAACGGCGGCCGCACACAGCTGACCGTCAACGGCCACACCCTTGCCGTCCCGGATGCGGTGGCCGACACCCTCCGTCTGCTCGAGGGGGGCGGGTCGGTCCAGGCTGGGGAACTGCTCCAGGGCGCCCCCGCCCCGCGCTCCGTGCGCGCCGCCGAGTCCCTGACCCGGCTCGGCTTGCTGGAACCGGCCACCGTCAGGGCGGGGAGCGGGCCCCGATGACCACCGCCCCAACCGCTGTCCCGGCCCCCGCCCGCCCGTCCGCCGGAATCTTCGATCCCGCTGCCGAGACTCACGGCACCGAGCCCGAACTGTTCGACCTGTCGGTCCGCCCGCAGGATGACTTCCACCAGTACACATCGGGCCGCTGGGCCGAAAAATTCGTCCTGCCCGAGCACCGGGCCGAGGCCACCATGCTGTCCCTCCTCGCCGAACAGGTGCAGGAGGAGGTCGCCGCCCTGGTGCGGGCCCCCGGTACCGACCCGGACGGGCGCCGCATCGACGACCTCTACACGAGTTTCATGGACGAACCGCGGATCGAGGAGCTCGGCGTCCGCCCCCTCGCCAGCGACCTGGCCGCGATCCGCACCGTGCCCGACCGACGGGCACTCGCCCAGGTGCTGGGACGGCTGCAGGCGCAAGGCGTGACCGGCGCCGCCGCCCCCGCCGTCACCGTCGACGCGCGAGAGTACGTACTCGACCTCACCCCGTCCGGCCTCGGCCTGCCTTCCGCCTCGCTGTACCGCGAGGTGCGCAGCGGGCGCCTGCGCGAGCGGTACGCCGCCCATGTGGCAGCGATGCTCTCCCTCGCCGGGCTGCCCGACGCCGAAACGGCCGCAGCCCGCGTCCTGCGGGCGGAGACCCTGCTGTCCGGCGGGCACGTCCCGCCGGACAGCACGGGTGCCGGTGCCCCTAACGTTCCCCCGATGCCCGGCACTGCCGCCGAGCTGGCCAACCGGGACCGTGGGTTCCCCTGGCTGGAGTGGTTGGAGGAGCTCGGCCCAGTACCCGGTACCGCCCGGGTGCGGATCCGGCCCGCCGGCTTTCTGGACGCTCTCGAACACTGGTGGGCCACCACCCCGCTGGAGTCTCTGCGGCTCTGGCTGGTCTGGCGCTACGTCCACGAGATGGCCCCGTTCGCGCCACGCCGGATGTTCTCCGAGCACTTCAACTTCTACTGGCGGGACCTGACCGGCGTTCGCCGGCCCTGGCCGCGCCGGTTGCGGGCCACCGCCTTCGTCCAGACCGCTGCAGGCGACCTGGTCGGCGCCCGCTACCTGCGCACCCACCTGGACCCGCACACCCTTCAATCCGCCACCGCCCTGGTGAACCGGTTGGCCACCGCTTTCCGCGACCGGCTGGCCGGATCCGACTGGCAGAGCCCCGCGGGCCGGGCGGCGGACCTGGCACTGCTGGCCGACATGCGCTTCGACCTCGGCGGCCCTGCTACCAACGGTCACCTCCGTCCCAGCCAGCCCGGACCCGCGGCCGAGCCCGGCCCGCTGGTCACCGACCCCGCCGACCTGATTGGCAACGTCAAGCGCGGCCGGGCCCGGCTGTTCGCCCACCAGCTGAGCCGGCTCGCCGGTCCGCCGGACCCGGCCGAATGGCGGGTGCTGCCGCAGGCAGTCACCGCCTACTACCGGCACGGAATCAACCAGGTCGTGGTCCCGGCCGGACTCCTGCGGCCCCCGGTCTTCACCGCCGGGAAGGACCCGGCTCGCGACCACGCCGTGCTCGGCGCGATCGTCTGCCACGAAATGGCGCACGCCTTCGTCCGCGCCTGGCGCACCGGCGTCGACCGCACCGAGTTCGACCGCCGTACTGCCACGCTGGCGGCTCAGTACGACCGCTACGCGCCCGAGGGACCCGGCGGCCGCCGGGTCAGCGGGGCCCGCACGCTGGCCGAGAACATCGCCGACATCGCCGGTCTGACGGTGGCGCAGGCCGCGTTCGACGAGCACCTGGCCTCCCGCGGGGTGACTGGAGCCGCCCGCCGCCGTGAACTGCGCCGGTTCTTCGTGCTGTGGGCGTCGATGTGGCGTGGAAAGCGCACACCGGAACGGATGCGTGAGCGTTTGGAGAACGACACACACGCACCGCCCCGATTCCGCTGCAACGGCGTCCTCGGCCACATACCCGATTTCTACGAAGCGTTCGGGGTCGGCGAGGGCGACCGCATGTACATCCGGCCGGCCGACCGGTTCACGCTGATGGCGCCGAGGAGCGAATGAGATGAGCGACCAGGTCGGCCGACCTTGGAGAACCCCCATGCAGATCCTCGCCCTGACCGCTCTCAGCGACTACCCGGCGGAGCAGTCGGCCGACGGGCAGGTCGTCTTCCGGCCGGACCTCCAGGCCGCCGACGACGACGCGCTCGCAGCGGCCCTGAGGCGGTTGCGACCCCGTGTAATCCTCACCGACCGCGAGCTGTCGATGCCCGTGCTGCGGGCCTGGCACGCTGCCTGCGACGGGGTTCCGGGGGCCGTGGTGCGACTGCGGCGCGGGCCGTCCCGGAGCGGTGTCGGGGCAGGGCTTCCGACGATGCTCCCGGAACCGGGGCAGCGGCTCGCGCCGCTGGACGTCACGCTGTTCACGGCGGTGCGGACGGCTGACCGGGAGGCCGGTATGTACCGGGCGCTCGCGGTCGCCGAGCGATTCCTCCAGGAGCAGGCAAAGGAGGAGCTGCCCCCAGTGCGGCCGACCCGCCCGGCGGGGGCGCCCTCGGTGCTGCTCGTCGGGGCGGGGGTCGTCAACCTGGTCACGGCGCGGACCCTGCTGGCCCACGGCTACCGAGTGACGGTCGTCGACGCGGCGCCCGATCCCCGCCTACGGCGACCGTGGCAGGAGTACGGCTGCTCGCGTGGCGGCGGCAACGCCCGCATGTTCACGTACACCGAGATGGACGACTACCACAGCAAGAGCGCAGCCGACACTGAGAGCAACCTGGTCTTCGACCGGCCACCGGGCCAGCTCGGCTGGGACATCCGCCCCGACCCCGACAACCCGGACGGCGACCAGTCGTGGGTACGGGAGTTCAAGCGGGTGCCAGCCTGGCTTGCCCGCGCGTACAACGGCGACATCCTCGGTTTGAACCGGCGCGCCGGCGAACTGTGGAACGTCTGGCGGCGGTCGGCGCCCGAGCTGTTCGAGGGCTCGCACCTGCGCGAGGACATCCTGCGGCTCTATCAGGACCCAGACCAACTGGTCGCGGCGAACCGGCGCCAGCGGGGCGTCGGCGCCCTGCTGGCCGCGTTCGGCGCGGACGAAGTCCGCGAGCGGTTCCCGGGGCTCGCCGAGGCCGAGGGTGGCATCTTCGCGGGCGGGCTCCTCGTCCGCGGGTTCACCGTGAACGTCCACGACTTCATGGCCCGGCTGCTCGGCGGCCTGGAAGCGGCCGGAGCGGTCCTGCGATTCGGCCTGCGGGCGGAGCGGGTGCTCCGTGACGGCACGGGTGGCGGCGGCCAGGTGACTGGTGTCCTGACTGCTGACGGGCCACTCGTCCACGACCACTACGTGCTCTCGCCGGGCGTCGGTGGCACCGGGCTCCTGGCGGGCGGGCGGCTCGCGGGCCGGATTCACGGTGTCGTCGGCTGCTGGGCGACACTGCCGAACGTTGAGCCGGAGCTAGGCCATTCTCTCAAGGTGGCGCGCCGTGGGCATGTCGCGGAGGATGCCAACGTGACGGTCGGGCGGGACGCGGCGGGCCGTCCGGCTCTGATGATCGGCTCGGGGTACGGCTGGACCGGCGCCGATCCGCACAACATCGACGAGCAGAAGCTCGACGCCATCCACACGGCCGTGGCGGACACGGCACGCCGGCTCTTCCCGCGGGCCTTCGAGCAGGCAGGCGGCGAGGAGGGGCTACGGGCTACCCGGAAGCACTGCGTGCGGCCGTGGACCGCGTCCAACCTGGGCCTGTTCGACGTGGAGCGGGCGGAGCGGGGCGCGTTCGTCATGACCGGCGGGCACAACACAGGCGGGTTCGCGCAGGCCCCGGTGGTCGCCGAGGCGGTCCTGTACGCCCTGGGTGGCCGTCATCATCCGATGCACACCCTCTACCACCCGCTGCGGACGGAGCGCTTCCTCGGTGCCGTCGGCGGCCCGGGCTCCGGGACCCGCATCGCGGCGGACCGACCGGGAGCCCTCGCATGACGACCACTCAGGACAACGTACGGGAGGACACTAGGGACGTCGCCGAGGGTGGGTGGGCGGTCCGCGCGCGCCCCGACGGGGCGCGTCTGCGGGTCCTGCTGCTGACCTCCAACGACCCCCAGCACGCCTGGCTGCGGCGGCTCCTGGCAGACCGCCTCGACCTGGTTATGACGGTCGTGGAGCCGGGTGCGGCGCAGAAGCGGCGGTTGCGTGACAAGGGCCGCCATAGCGATCTGGCATATCGCGTCTACCAGGGGTGGCGACAGCGGCTGACCGGCCGAGCCCGGTGGCGGCGCGCCTACTTCGCCAGGCTCTCGGAGGGGCTGCCGGAGGCGGGTTCGCCGCTGCACCGGGTGGATTCCGTCAATAGTGCGGAGACCCGGCGGCTGGTGGCCGAAGCGGCTCCGGACCTGACGGTGGTGTGCGGGACAAGCGTTCTGGGGCGGCGGCTCATCGAGGCCACGCCGGGCATGATGGTGAACATTCATGGCGGCTGGCTGCCCGAGTACAAGGGCAACCACGCGGTGTACTTCGCCTACCGGGCGCAGGACTGGGAGCGAATCGGTGCGAGCCTGCACCTGGTGACGCCGACGCTCGACGCCGGCCCGCTCCTGGACCGGGTTACGCCGGGCTTCCTACCGGGTGACACCGACGAGCGGCTCTACAGCAGATCGGTGCACCACGCGGCGCTGCGGCTCGTTGAGCTGGCACTCGTCCTGGAGGAGGGTCGGTCGCTGACTGTGCGGCCGCAGGAGGACAAAGGGACGACATACAGGCACCGGGACCGGCGTCCACTGCCGGAGCTGCTGCTTGTGCTGCGGCGGGCGGTAGGGGCCCACCGGCTTCCGGCGGAGTCCGTACGGTCTGTACAGGAAGCCCTGGGCGGTCGGGAGGAGACGGGCGAGCGGGCCGCGGCGCAGATCGCCGCGCCGGGCCATCTGCTCACTTGGGACGACATGCTCCGGCTCACCGATCGGCTGACTGCGACCCGGAATGTCGCGAGCAGGTCGTCCGGCGGGCGGGCCGGTTAGATGTGCGGGTTGTTCGGCATGGTTCTCGGCCCCGGCGGGGACGGTGCGGCGGCCTGCCGCGTCTGTGTGGAGCTGGGCGGTCTCGCCGTGGAGCGGGGCTGGGATGCGGCGGGCCTCGCCCTGACCGTGTCCGGTCCTGTCGTCCCGGTGGCGCGGGTGGAACCGGCCGCGGCCGATACCACGCGGGGCGGCTGGCGGATCGTCAAGCGGCTGGACCGCTTCGACCGGGCCGACTGGCCGGTACGGGACGTCGGCGCCGGCCCGGGCGGGGCGCGGGTGGTGCTAGCTCACACCCGCTTCCCGACGCAGGGCCGTACGCCCCGTTTAGTGAACACCAGTCCACTCGCGGTGGGTCAGCTGATCGGGACGCACAACGGGGACGTCGACGTGGCGGTTCTGCGCGCTCGGTACGCGCTGCCATCGCCGGTCGGGGAGACCGACACCGAGGTGCTGTTCCAGGCCCTCGACGGGGCGGCGGGCGTGCGGGAGGCCGTCCTGGAGGTACTGCGGCACTGTGTGGGGCGGGCCGCCCTGGTTTGGGTGGACCGGCGCTTTCCGGAGCTGCTCTGGCTGGCGCGTACGGCGATCAGTCCGCTGGCGGTGGCCTTCGCCGGGGACGGAACCCTGTACTGGGCGTCGAACCCAGGCTGGTTCGGCGCGGCCGCGCGGGCCGCGGGGGTGCGGTTCTCGGGACGGGACGTTTGGCTCGTACCGGAGGGGACCTTGCTGGTGGCCGATCTGTCTTGCGGGCGGGCCCGTCTGAAGGAGTCCCACTCCTTCGTGGCAACGGCGAGGCCCTCGGACGAGCGGCTGCTCGACACCGTCGCGCACTTGGGGTTCAGCGCGGAGCACCGGCAGGCCGACCGGCGTCTGGCCCGGCACCTTACCCGCCCGGACGCGCCGCTCACGGCGGCGGCCGGTGTCGGCGCGGGTGCCGGTGTCACTCCGGCGAGGCCGACAGGTAGCCCTGCCGCACCGCGTGGACCGCGGCCTGGAACCGGCTGCGCGCGTTGAGATGGGTCAGCAGACCGTTGGCGATGCGCCGTACCGTGCGGGTGGAGACGCCCAGGCTGTTGGCGATCGACTCGTCAGTACGACCCTGGGCCATCAGGCGGAGCACCTCGAGCTGTTGCTTGTCGAGCGAACCGGGAGAGCGGCGCGGGCTGGCGCCCAGCGGTTCGGCGGTCTGCCAGACGTGGTCGAAGAGAGCACAAAGCAGGGCGATCATGCCCGGGCTGGTCACGACGACGGCACCGTCGGCCGTGTTCTCGGTGTTGGCGGCGATGAGTGCGATCCGCCGGTCGCAGATGATGATTCGGTTGGGCAGGGTGGGCACGGTGCGGATCTGGGCACCCAGGCTTTCCAGCCATTCCGCATGGGCGACCGTCGCGGCATCCCGGCGGATGCTGCTCAGGTAGATGGTCCGCATGGTGATGTCGCGGTCCAGGAGTCGCTGGTTGAGCGGGCGAGAGGCCCGCATGTTCTCGGGGCTCTGCGGGCCGCCGGGGGCGAAGGTCAGGAACTCCTCGCGCACCTCGCTGTTGATGGCCTCCAATTGGTCGCGGATCTCGTCGATGCCGGCGAGGTACTGCATGCCGACCTTGGAGGTCGGGGAGTGCCGGTGGGAGTACTCTGCGAGGAGCTCGGCGACGGCGGCCCGGGAAGCCTCCACCTGTTGGGTCTGCGCCGCGAGTTCGGCCTGCTGACGAGCAACCAGGGCTTCGAGTCCGAGGATCGGATTGACCGGGCGGACGGTAGAGGTGTCCTCGGCGGAGACGCGCACGAGGGCGAGTTCGCTCAGCCGGTGCAGGGCCCGCCGTACCTCGTCTTCGCTCAGGCCGAGTCCGGCTGCCCACTCGGGAACGTCCTTCTGCGGGTGCTCCAGCATGCACCGGTAGACAGCTTCGGTGACCGCATCTATCCCCAGTTTAGAAAGCATGGGTATTGCTCCTGTTGAACATATACTCCGTCCCCGTGAGCGAAATATTGGATGCAGAGTATCCGAGCCGCCACCCGATTTTCTAGAATTGCCCCGACAAATGCTTTCCATAGGGAAGCATTCGGTCAAACCGGGCATCCTTTGCGGACCGGTCTCGTGCCTCCGCTGCTTTGCGAGGTCTCTCACCATGTATCTCGTCCATGTGCACCTCGACCCTCATCCTGGCAGTGACCTACTGTCGGAGGAGGATGCGACCCGTCTGGCCGCAGCCGCTGCTACCACCAGTGCCGACGTAATCCACGTCGCCGTCCACGGCGACGCCCGTTCGCATCCCGTGGTCGGGGTGTTCCTGCGGGCGGCCGATATCGAATCCGCCGAAGCCGCAGCCGCCGAACTCTGGCGGCGTGCGGCCGATGGGCACCCGCGGTTGCGGGACTGGCGTTTGCGGCGCGCCGAAGTTCCGCTCGTTATGCCGCTTCTCGAATGGTGGGAGCCGCCGGCTCCCGAGAATTAGAACGTGGAGCGTGTCCTCAGGCGGACATGGCCGCTTTGCCCGCCCCCGGGGACCTTCATCGCAGCCCCTCGACGAACGAGACTCTTCTCGGGCACAGCCCTTGACGTAGTGACGTACGGACGTAGGAGTGGAACGAGGATGCGACGTACCAAGGTTCTGGGGACGGTTCTCGCACTGTCGGCGGCTCTCGTGGCGGTGGCCACGTCTGTCACCGGCGACTCGGGGTGGCAGCGCGCCGAGATCCTGGCCAGCCAGGCGGAAGACTCCGGCTGGCAGAACCCGGGCCCCCGGATAGCGACCGGCACCGACGGTCCGAACGACGACGCGGGCTGGCAGTGACCTACCCCTCGCTTGTCCTGCCTCCCACAAGCCGACCCGGAGCCGTCGTGAACTCATCCCGCAGCAACTCGGACTACGTGCTCAAACTCCGTAACGAGGTGCTCCAGGGGCCCGTCGAACTCGTGCCCGTGCACGACCTCACGCTGGGCGGCTCACCCCGGCTCTCGGGCGAGGTCGCGGAGTACGTACGGACCCTGAGCGAAGCTCCTGGTGAACTGCCGCCGATCCTGGTGCACCGGGGCACGATGCGCGTCGTCGACGGGGTGCACCGCCTGCGGGCAGCGGTCCTGCGCGGGCGTACGCACATCGAAGCGCGCTTCTTCGACGGCAGCGAGGACGACGGCCACCTCTTGGCCGTGGCGGTCAACGTAGCCCACGGGATGCCCTTGTCGATGAGCGAGCGCTCGGCCGCGGTCGAGCGGATCCTCGCGGCGCACCCCGACTGGTCCGACCGGGCCGTGGCGGCGGTCGCGGGCATGTCGGCGAAGAAGGCTGCGGATATCCGCCGGCGGCTGCTCGGGCAGGAACACCGGCCGACGGGCAGCCGGATCGGCCGCGACGGCCGGGCACGGCCGGTGGACCCCGCGCACAGGCGGGAGATCGCGGGGAACCTGCTGCGGGCGCATCCGGAGGCATCTCTGCGCGAGATCGCGCGGCGGGCCGGGATCTCGCCCGCGACGGTCTCGGACGTCCGTGATCGGATGCGGCGCGGCGAGAGTCCCGTACAGGCCAAGCAGGGGCGGCGCATCCGTCTCGCGCCGGCCGCGGAGCCCATGGGGAGCGTCCTGGCCGACGAGCCCATGGGTCTCGCGCCGGCCGCGGAGCCCATGGGGAGCGTCCTGGCCGACGAGCCCATGAGGAGCACCCTGGCCGCAGGACGGGGGCCGGGTGCCGCAGGGGGTCCGGGGCGGACGCCGACCGAGCTGGTCGGGCTCTTTGAGTCGCTGCGGCGGGACCCGTCGCTGCGCCTGAACGACAGGGGGCGGGCCGTCCTGCGGATACTCGACGCGTGCACCGCCTTCGCCCGCAACCGGGAGGACATCGCCGCGTCCCTGCCACCGCACTGCCGGAGGGCGGTGGCCGAGCTGGCCCAGGGGTATGCGCACACGTGGCTGGAGTTCGCGGGTGACCTCGCCGACGGCGGCACTCTCAGGAAGGCGGGACAAGCAGCATGACGGAACGGACCGGGCTGTGCTGACAGCGGCTGTGAGGCTGTGATGTCACTGGGATGTTCGGCGTTGTGTGGCACTGTTGTGTGAACAGGCACGCCCATGACAGCCAGTCATTCTCGCGATGAGCACCTGACACCAGCAGCTCGGTCACCTCGCGACAGCCATGATCACTATCTCTGCGTAGCACGAGCAGGAAGATCCATCCCGTCTCTGCTGACGCCATCCAGTGCCACCACCGCACCCATTCACAGGTCGCCACGAGAACGTCAGTCGGTTTGCCACGGGTATGTCAGTGGGCTTTCAGCAGCTAGTGCTGCGACCGGAAAGGTTCACCGGGTCACGACCCCCGGCACGGCACCTCGCCGCGTTGTCGGACCGCGCAAGTACGTCCAGTACGAGCTGCGGCCCTCCGCCTTGCGATGCACCGCACCGGACGCCGCGACCCGGCAAACCTTTCCGGCCACAGCACTAGCGCACCAAGCACCCCTTCGCCGGCGGGCTGTCCAAGCAGACCGCGAACCAGCTGATCGGCTACCTGCTCCTCGACACCGCCGACCGCTATCGGCTCGACACCCTGGGCCTCTACCTCACCCGCTCCGGCGTCCTCGCCAGCTGGCCCGTAGAGGAGTACCTCAGCCTCCTGGACACCTGCCGCCGCGACCTGGCCGTGCTGCGCACCGTCGTCGCTGAACTCCTCGCCAGCTGCCAGGCCGACGCCATCCCGTACGACCAAGAGGAAGAGGACCAAGCCAACGAACTGCTGGCACGCCTGCCCCCGTCATCGGAGCCGGCCACTGCCCGGTCTGCGCCCAGCCGCTACCCGCCTCCGCCCGCCGCCCCCCGCATGTACTGCTCCCGCTGGCGCACCGGGCGCGCCTCCACCATCCGCAAGCGGCAGCACCCGGTACCGGGGCGCTCCGCGGCCGCTGTACCGCGTCCGCGGAAGGAGGTGCTGGATCCGGCCGAGGACTGAGTGGTTGTAAGCCTCCCCCACCCCGTGTCCGCAGGTAGGGGGCTGTGCGTGTGACCCAGTTAGACGGAGCTCGCGCCCGTGCTTCCGTACGCCTGACACCTGCCCGCCGACGCGGAGGGCGATGGTCATGGGCGAGCACGACCAGGACCAGGAAGCCGTCGCCGAACCAGCGCGGCCGCCGCTGACCGCGGCGCAGGACCGGAGGTGACGGCGGGGCTGCGCGGCTCGCTGGACCTTCACTGGCAACCCCGAGCTGCGTGTGACTTTGATCGGTGGTTGGCGGCTGCGTGAGGAATCGGCGCCGGTAGCTTGAGTGCGTTGATTGGTAGTTGGCGGAGTTGTTGATCGCTAGTTGGCGGCTCGTGGTGGCTTCGTCGATGAAACGCGAGAACGGTTGATGCCGAGTTCAGGCAACAGATGTTGATCAAGCGGGTCCAGAATGTTGTCGAGTTCCGAGAACAGCTCGCCGAGAGACGGCGTTGTCAGTGGGTTCTGCCAGGGTGTGCTTCATGGATGAACTGGTGGAGCGTGTCGACTGTCAAGATCGTGTCCTGGGGGTGGTCACCCGTCGGCAGGCCATCCGGGAGGGGTGGCTGCATCGAATCGCCTCGACGGTGTGTCGTGATGAGCGTGGCCGGATCCTCGTCCATCGGCGGTCGGAGCATCTGTCGCGCTTCCCCGGGCTCTATGAGGTCGTGGTCGGTGGCGCCGTGGATGCCGGCGAATCCTATGAACAGGCTGCCGCGCGGGAGCTGGTCGAAGAGCTGGGCATCCGTGGCCTGCCGCGCTTGCTGTTCACGTTCATCAACCGCAGCGGCTTGAGCCCTCACTGGCTCGGCGTGCATGAAGCCGTGGTTCCCGACGCTGTGACCCCCGATCCCGATGAGGTCGCCTGGCATGGCTGGCTGACCGAGTCGGAGCTTCACTCGGCCCTGTTGGAGTGGCGCTTCACTCCCGACAGCCATGAAGCCTTCAGCCGGTATCTCGCGTTCCGGACCACGCAGTCCTGACCTTTCCCGCCTCTTCGATCGGGCCCCTCAGCCCAGGGACTGTTCGGCTCGGGCGCGAGTGGTCCCGAAGCAAGCACCCAGGTGTTTCCAGAACCCAGCGACATCACTCTCCCGTGGATCCGGGCGTTCTCGCTGCTGAGCGACGGACGTTCTCCAAACTCACCTGCAAAGCCACTCGTGGCCGTTGTGGTCACGGTTCGTGTTCTCCAAGAGTCGATGGTCAAGGATTCGCTCACTGGTCACTGCTGGTGGCGAGCGCGTGCGCGTGGTTCGTGAGAGCCGATCGCAGTTCGAGGTAGTAGGGAAAGCCGCGAGGCCAAACGAGGCGGTGCCGGATGAGGCCCTTCGGGCTGGCCTGGGCAGGCTCGGAGGCGTCGGGGCCAAGGTCCCGGCTCGTTGGAGCGAGGCTCATTTCGCTGCCGGTGAGCTGAGACCAGATGAACTCGGAAGCGCATTCCTGAAGCAGGCCCTCGACCTCGTGTTCGGGGATGTTCCAGCGGTTGCGGTGGGGGCGGGGCAGCCCAGCCTGGATGACGCCCCAGGCTGCGGGGTCCAAGGCCCAGTCGGCGAAGCGACAACGTCGGGCCCGGTAATCGATAGGTGCCCGAAGGTGGGAGATGTGCTGACCGAGCCCTTCGAGGGCGGGCACGAGGTCTTCTTGTCGGTGTTGGTAGCGGTGAAGGGGGTGGAGCTTCCGTTTGTGGACGTCGGAGAGATGCCAGTCATCTGGGATGCCGAGGAACGCAGCAGCACCGTCCATCTGCATTCCTGTGGCGATCTGTACGAGTTGAACTGCCGCGAAGCGACGGAAGACGGCGCTTCGGGCGAGGGCTGTCCCGCCGCTGTGCGTGACCATGACGGTGAACCAGTCATCCGGGAGCCATTGGGGAATGTGCTCGGGGAGGTAGCCGCGGTCTCGGACGGCGGCGATCGGCTGGCGAGCGCGCTGCCATGTGGGTTTGCCCCACCCGTGCGGTCGGGACGAAGGGTGGGGGCAGCGAGGCCCGGACCTCCTTCGTGAACGCAGGGACCTCGCGTGTGCGGATCATGGTCCAGGTCCGTCCCCAACCGAGTGCCGAGGGTGGGGGAGCGTTTCTGAGCAGGGCGTTGACGGCCTGGCCGAAGGCGGCCTGAGGCAAGGCGAGCAACCGGAATGAGATGTCCATCAGAGCGGCCGTTGCGAGGGCGGTGAGTGGCGGCGTCGTCCAGAGGCGGCGCTGTTGGGCCGCAGTGCGTGAGCCGGGATCCGAACGGCGTTGCTGATCGACCTGCCTGATTCCCCTCCTGCGGGATGGGTATGCAGGGATCTGACACACCGCGCCCCCACACGAAAGCGGCGCCGCTTCCTCGTGATGAAGGCGCGGCGCCGCTTCGGCGGGTAGGACCGGCCCTACCCGGCGGCGCGGACGGCCCGGAGAGGCGCCTGCGGCTGACGCTTCGGCGGGGGCGTCTCGTACAGGGGGGCGGTGATCTCAGGCAACTCGCCAGTGGCGATGCGCTCGGAGGCGTCCTCGATCGCTTCCACGAGCTCCTCTTGGGAGGCGTAGGAGGCGATGTACGGGTGGAGGTAGTACGTGCGGTACTTGCGGTCCTCAGGCCTCAGCACCAGGTTGCGGCTCTCCAGCAGCGCCATTGCGGTGTTCGCGGAGTTGCGGGAGAGGCCCACACGGGCCCCCAGCTCGGCCTGGGAGGCATTCACCTCACCGCCGGGCTCCTGGCGCTCGATGAGGGCGCTCAGCAGCTCCATCGCGGCCTTGGTGAGGTCCAGCCGGTACAGCATTCCAAAACCGGCGCTCGCCTGGATCAGCATGCCCGCCCCTCCTTGTCGACAGCCTCATCGTCCCCGTTCTCGGATCCAAGCTCCAGCTGCACGCTGCGCGGTGCCGGCGGCGGCTTCACTTCGGGGAAGGCGCCCTCCGGCGCTCCCCGGCGCAGGGCCTCCAGGATCTCCTGCTGTACGTCGCCGTTGCCCTCGAAGCCGAGCAACGGGTTCACGAAGATGAGGCCGGTGTCGACGCGCTGGAGCATGTGCCACGTCTCCAGCCGCCCCAGCGCCCGGGTGACGTTCGACCGCTCCACGCCCAGCTTGGCAGCGATTTTCTTGTGCGTGGCCTTCAGCCATCCCTCGCGCTGGCGGCCGATGCACCACAGCAGCACCGCGGACTGGATCGGCGACATGCCGTGCTGGGCGATCAGCACGGCCAGGACGTCGGCGAGGAAGTCGTTGGAGACCACACTGTAGCCGGACCGCCCGTACATCTCATGCGGCGCACGGTACGTGTACCGGACGTTGACGTCCATCTGCTGCACCGGCCGCTTGCGGGTCGGCGGCTTGATGTCCTGCCCCAGCCGAGAGGACAGGGTCTCGCGGAAGGCACTGTCGCTACCGGGCTGAACAGCGGCGATCCGGCCCGTGCTGCGGCCGGAGGCAGGGCGCTTGGGGCGGGGGGCCATCGACGGTCGTCCTGTTCCTCGATCTTGGGGTGGCAACGGACCCTAACAGTTGTCCAACCTCAGTTGGCTGATTTGTACATGCTGGCGTGGCGCTTTAGTGTCGCTGCCGACACGGCCGATTCCGGGCCTGTTTCCGGGGAACACGCCCTCACCAGCAACGATGCACAGTTGTACAAGACAGCTTGGCGAATATGGGTGCCGGTGTGGCACCACGGACACATTTCCGCAGGTCAATGTGTCAGCGCCGACACATACCCCTCCGAGAAACCGCAGGTCAGGAGCGGTTTCTCGGAGCAGCCCTCTTTTCCCTAAGACGCACGTGCGCGAGGCTTCGACAACCACCAGGGCCTCGCGCACGAAGGCGCCGACGCCGGCCCCAGGCGCTGAAGGCCCGCAGCCGACGGCAGGCCCCTCAGCGCCGGCAGGTGCGCACGCAGCTGGTGGCCCGTCCCGGTAGCGACACTCGGTTGTTCGTCCCTGCTCACTTGCGAAGGCCCCCAGCTCCCTCTGCAGCGCTCCGCGCGGCCCGCATCCTGTCCCGCACACCTCCAGGTCTCTACGGTCCTTCACGGGCCACTCGCTGCCATCCCTCTGCTGCGAAGCTCAACTCCACCACGTCAATTCTGCTCAGCAGCTAATCCGCTACCATCTAATACCGCGCTGGATTTACTGAACTCGGGGACTCGACCCACCTCTGATTTACATTTCTCCTGCGGCTATGGCGGTCCGTCTATTCGCCATTTGTGGCGGAATGCTGGGTGTCATCCATTCCAGAACCAATCTAGCTCTCAATTTGACGCATTGGTCTCCGACGCGCGGAGCTGGCCTCCCCCGTCTGAGTGGTCGGCCCCCATGCTCCTGCTCTTTCCCCGACGGCCCGTCACCCCCTGCCTTCTACTGCCGCTTGGGCCTAACCCCCGTCCGGTCTGATGGCTGGTCTACTGCCTGCCTGGTCTGTGCCCGTGCGGAGCGCGGGCGGTGGCTGGAGCGGAGCGGAGGCCACGGGTCGGCCGGAGGCCGACCCCCGGGGCGCCGAAGGCGCCCCGGCTCCAATGCAGTTGGCGGGGACGCGGAGCGGCCCCGCCCGGC